>NZ_KV821987.1:24358-64735 GCF_001815805.1 Streptococcus sp. HMSC072D05 | reverse complement strand
GCTTGAGTGTATGGGTGGACAGGATTGTTAAACAACTCCTCTGTCTCCGCCACTTCGACGATAACTCCCTTATAGATAACCGCGATACGATCTGAGATAAAGCGAACAACTGACAAGTCATGGGCGATAAAGAGATAGGTCAAGCCCAACTCTTTTTGGAACTTCTTGAGCAAGTTCAAGACTTGCGCACGCACTGATACGTCCAAGGCTGAAATTGGCTCATCCGCAATAACGAAATCAGGTTCCATCACAAGAGCACGGGCAATCCCGATACGCTGGCGTTGACCACCAGAAAACTCGTGTGGGTAACGGGTCAAGTGTTCTTTCAAAAGTCCAACTTCATGAATCATCTTTTGAACTTTTTCTTTTCGATCTTCTTCATCTTTAAACAAGTGATAGTTGTAAAGACCTTCAGAGATGATATAGTCAACTGTTGCACGCTCATTCAAGCTGGCTGCAGGGTCCTGGAAAATCATCTGGATGCGACGGATCAAGTCTGATGATTCCTTATGAGATTTTTTCCCATTAATTTTATGACCATCAAAGATGATTTCACCTTTACTAGTATTATTTAGACCAATAATAGCACGACCAATGGTTGTTTTCCCACTACCAGACTCACCTACAAGAGAGAAGGTTTCTCCCTTGTTGATAAAGAAGTTGGCGTTTTTAACCGCGACAAACTTCTTACTTCCTTCACCGAAGGAAATTTCTAAATCTTTAATTTCTACTAATTTTTCAGACATTTCCTTCCTCCTAGTCTTCTAGATGAGCAAAGCCCATTTTATCACGAATCTTGTCATGCAAATCTGCAATGACTCCAGGTTTTTCAACTTTAGGAGCATTCTCATGAAGCAACCAAGTCTTAGCCCAGTGGGTATCCGTGACTGAAAACTGAGGTGCTTTCTGTTCAAAGTCAATTTGCATAGCATAATCTGAACGAAGGGCAAAGGCATCACCTTTCAACTCAGTATAAAGAGACGGTGGTGTTCCTGGGATAGAGTACAATTCCCCTTTATCGTCAGCAAGCTGAGGCAAGCTAGACAAGAGACTCCAAGTATATGGATGACGTGGGTCGTAGAAGACTTCCTCAACAGTTCCGTATTCTACAATTTCACCAGCATACATAACCGCTACCTTATCGGCAATACTTGCTACCACACCAAGGTCATGGGTGATAAAGATAATGGTAAAGTGGTACTCATTTTGCAAGGTTTTAAGCAAATCAATGATTTGCGCTTGAATGGTAACGTCAAGGGCCGTTGTTGGCTCGTCACAGATCAAGATATCTGGACGACAGGCAAGGGCAATCGCGATAACGATACGTTGACGCATCCCTCCAGAATATTGGAAAGGATACTCATCAAAACGTTTTTCAGCGTCTGGAATTCCGACCTTATTCATATAGTCGATTGCCATCTCTTTGGCTTCCTTAGCTGTTTTCCCTTGGTGTTTAACGATAACTTCAGTGATTTGGCTACCGATTGTATTGATTGGGTCCAAACTTGTCATAGGGTCTTGGAAGATAGTCGCAATTTTAGCACCACGAATCTTCTCCCATTCCTTGTTAGAAGTAAGAGCGGTCAAGTCTTGTCCACGATAGTCGATGCTTCCTTGGGCAATACGTCCATTGTCTTCTAACATCCCTGTAAAGGTTTTTGTTAAAACAGATTTACCAGAACCGGACTCACCTACCAAGGCAAGAACTTCCCCTTCAATCAGGTCCAGAGAAACTCCTCGGATAGCTGTCAGAACTTTGTCACGAACGTCAAATTCCACGACAATATCACGAGCAGTCAAAATTACATTATTTTCTTTTGTCATGTCTACTCCTATCTATGTGTACGTGGATCACTAGCATCCGCTAGGTTTTGACCAACAACGAAGAGAGATAGGGACACCAAGATCAAGGTTGTCAACGGAATCCAGAATAAGTAAGCGTTGGTCGTAACGTTTTGTGAGTAATCTGAGATCAAACGTCCCAAACTTGGCACTGTTACAGGCAATCCCAATCCAAAGAAGGAAAGGAAGGCTTCATAAGAGATGAAGCTTGGCAACATCAAGGTCATCGTAGAAACAATAACGGATACCAATTGTGGCATGATATTTTTAACGATGATTTTAAAGGTTGGTGTCCCAAGTGTTTGAGAAGCAAGGTTGTATTCCAAGTCACGGTAACGCATGATTTGGATACGAATCATATAAGCAATCCCAATCCAAGTTGTCACACTCATGGCAAAAATCAAATTCCAGAAACCAGCACCAATTGAGTAAGTCAAGACAATGACAATCAAGAGAGACGGAATGTTTGAAATAATGTTATAAACTTCCATCATGACGCGGTCAACGGATTTTGAAATTCCCCAAATTCCACCAACAATAACCCCGATCACAAGGTTGATAAAAGTGGCAATTACAGAGATAAGAATTGAATTACGCGCACCAAACCAAACCCCGTCAAACAAGGATTTACCATTGCTATCTGTACCAAACCAATGTTCAGCATTGGGCTTGATAAAACGAGCAGAGAAGTCATTGACCTTACTTACATCGTTGAAGTCAAAATCTGAGAACATTGGGTAAATAAAGCTCATCAAGATAATGGCAACCAAAATCCCCAACATAAGGACTGTTGATTTTTTCTTTAGAAATTGTCTAAATACAGAACCCCAGTATGAATAGGCAGGGGCGTCAATTGTTTCAGAGGCAAAATCGTCACGTTTTACGAACTGAAATTTTTCTTTTCCGATTGTTGACATTATTTGCCTCCTTTCTCTGTCAATTTAATACGTGGATCAAGCATGGTCATCCAGATATCCCCTACAAAGAGTGAGAAGATAGAAATACATGTGAAGATGAAGACAAGACCAACTACCATTGAGTTGTTTGATGCCTTAACAGAGTCAATCAACATTTTACCCATACCTGGGAAAGCGAAGACCGTTTCTGTCAATGTTGCACCACCGATAACCCCGATTACGGCACCAGGAATACCTGAAACCAAAGGAACCATGGCATTTTTAAAGATGTGTTTATTTGAAATTTCTTTTTCAGACAAACCTTTTGCACGAGCAAAACGAACGAAGTCCTGAGATTGCAAGTCGATCATGTAACGACGAATCCAGATAGCTGTACTTGGTGCACCCAACAAACCTAGAATAACTGCTGGCAAGACATAAGAACGCCAATCTCCAGCCCCCAAGATAGGGAATGAATCAGGCAGACCAATAGATGATCCAATCAAACGCACGATGTAAACCAAGGCAATCGTTGGAAGAGCAAGCAAGAAGGTTAGAGCACCTGTCGAGAAGCTATCAATCCAAGTATTCTTGTGGCGAGCCATAGCAGATCCAAGTGGAATCGCAATCGCATAAGAAATAATCAAACCAATCAAACCAGCAACCGCTGAGCTTGCAATCATTGATGGGTATTGGTAATTGCTTTCTGTAGCTGTATATGGATCATCCTTACCATAGTTGGCTACCTCACGCGCATCTGCTTGACTTGGAGATTTGTAGGTACGAGAGTAGATATCTACAGATGAAGTCTTTTTACCTGTAGGGAATTGAACTTCTGATGTCTTAGTTTGTCCCTGACCTTGTGTGATAACTTGAAGCACTGGTGTGTTTGCATAAGTTGGGTAAGAGTCACCCAAGTTAATGTTCACAAAGTTTTGGTGTACAAATGGAAATTGATTGTTGAAATACAAAAGGTATTTATGTTTTGTACCTGAGCCAACCAATGACCAACCGATAGCAGGGTCATTTTCAAAACGAAGATAGCGTTCCAAGTTTGGATTTTCAGGGTCCTGGATCTTGTTTGGATGATCAATATCAATCAAGTTGGCATAGAATTTGAAAACACGTTCAAAAATTGGAATTTCACGCGTAGCATAGAATTGACCACTTTCTGAGAACACACCGAGTGTCCAACCATTTCCTAGTTGGTTGATGTATTTTTCGTAGATTGCCTTATTGGTATCATTGGCATCCACTGTTACAGACGAATCCATCGTGCTCGCTCTTTCTTGCAACTCTTTGGTATCGTAGTACTCGATATAGCCCATCCGTTCATAAACGGTATTTTCATAATTATCCCGCTTGTCCGGCGTCGTTGCAATCTTGTTATAGTTGGTATCCTGCTTGAAAATCAATTTTCGAGGAACCATCGTATAGATAATTGTGTAGGTCAAGGTTGTCACCAAGAAAATAGACAACAATGAACGCAATACACGCATAAAAATATATTTCTTCATATCGTTTCCTTTTAAAATCCCAAAAGAACCTTCTCCTCATGGAGAGAAAGTTCTCTTGAGAGTTATTTATTTAACGTGATTAGCCAATTCTTTTTGAACTTTTTCGTTTGATTCTTTTTTCTCTTTGAGCCATTTTTCACGAGCTTGTTCATAGTCAGCTTTGGTTACAACCTTGTCTTGTAACTGAATATACTTGAAGTATACATCTGAGCCTTTGTCTCCAGATTGGCTATATGATGCAGAGAATGGCACAACACGAGAAATGAATGGTGCAGCACCAGTTGATGACATAGCTGGCAAGATGAGTGAGCTATCTGTCAACCAAGCTTGAGCAGCTGCGTATTTTTCATAACGAACATTCAAGTCGCTTGTTTCTTTAGCAGCTTCATCAACTAGCTTATCGTATTCTTTCAAACCAACTTGAGCTGCTGCAGCATTATCCGCACCTTCGTAACCCATGTATGTTTTTGTTTGTTCAGCATTCGTTGTCTTCAAGATATCAAGGTAAGTTGATGGATCTTCATAGTCAGGGTTCCATCCAACGGCACCTGAGAGATCCCAGTCTTCTGCTGCTGCATTCGCCGCATAGTAGGTAATATTAGTAAACTCATCTTTAGAAACTTGTTGGATATCGATGACTACATTGCCTTCTCCAAGCACTGTTTCAACGGATTGTTTGAAGGATTGAATACGTGCGATATAGTTTTTAGCTGTTTGGTCTACTGGAACATCCAAATGGATAGGGAATTTTACACCTTCTGCTTCCAATGCTGTTTTGGCTTTGGCAAATTCAGCTTTGGCTTTATCGGCGTTGAAGAGTCCATCTTGACCATCCGCAAAGTTTACATTCTTCCACTCATCACCGTAAGCAGCCATCTTTTCAGTTACCAAGTCACCGAAAGTTTTTTCACCTGCAGAGACAAAGTCAGGTTTTACAAAGAGGTTACGAACGGCACGAGGAGCACCTTCTTTACCATTTACTTGAGCTGAGTAAGACGTACGGTCAAAGGCAAAGTTCAAGGCTTGACGGAAGTCCTTGTTAAGGAGGGCTTTCTTAGTAGAAGTCTTCTCTTCATCAGTTGTCTTAGAAGTGTATTTGTAACCTTGGCGGTCAATATTCACACCCAAACCACCAATACCAGGTCCTGATGGGGTGTAGAAGATATTTTCCTTGTAGGTTTCTTCTACTTTAGAGTAGTTTGAACTTGTTGGGTAAAGACGGGCATAGCTATAAGCTCCACTTGTAAAGTTACGTTCAATTGACTCTTGGTCTGAACCATCATAGTAAGCAAGGGTTACTTTATCAATATGAACATTATCTTTATCCCAGTAGTTTTCATTCTTAGCGAACTCGATAGATGACTTAGCAGTCAAACCTTTCAGCAAGAATGGTCCATTGTAAAGCAATGATGTAGGGTCAGTCGCTTTAGCAAAGTCAGATCCTTTTGATTTTTCAAATTCTTCGTTCAATGGCCAGAAGATTGCGTAGGCCATCTTAGAGTTCCAGTATGGTTCTGGTTGGTTCAAAGTATACTCAAGAGTATAATCATCAACTGCCTTTACACCTACTGAAGAAAAGTCTTTTGTATTACCTGCTAAATAATCAGACAATCCTTTAACAGAATTTTCTGCTAGGTAAATTGCTTCTGATTTTTTATCAGCTGCGTGTTTCAAACCATTTACAAAGTCTTTGGCTGTCACTTCAGCATACTCTTCTCCGTCAGATGTGAACCATTTGACTCCTTTACGAATCTTGTAGGTATAAGTCAAACCGTCTTTTGAAACTGACCAGTCTTCTGCAACTGCAGGGACTAGATTCCCATACTTGTCGTTTGTGAAGAGTCCATCGATACCATTTGAAGTGGCAATCTTAGTACTTTGTTTCCCTGAAATGAGGTAATCCAAAGTTTCTGGGTCAGCTGAATAAACATAGCCATAATTTTTTGGCGCTGTTGAATCAGATGATTTTGAAGAACCGCAAGCAGCTAGTACTCCTGCTGCTAATAAAGCAACTCCTGCTGCAACAAATACTCTACTTTTTTTCATGTTTTTAACTCCTCTTGAAAAATTTAGGCTTATTGGAAATTATAACATATATTTTTTAAAAAGTAAACGAATTTTCAGAATATTTAGGCGCATTTCCTCAAAAAACTTCTATTTGTCAAAATTCTTGCATTCTTTGTTTGTTTCTGCAAGAAATACTTTCTAGTCCAACCCTCTTTAGAACGGGATTTTTACAAGCTTTTTCTCACTTCTTCGATCATCATCTGTTTTCCTAAATTGGATTTTAGAATAAGAAACTATTGACGAGAAATGATTTTCAAGGTATAATAATAAACGTTGAGGCGGTATAGCCAAGTGGTAAGGCACGGCTCTGCAAAAGCTTGATCGTCGGTTCAAATCCGTCTACCGCCTTTCAGTACCTGAATTAACAGGAATTAACCAAATGAAAAGCTCGTAAAACCGGGCTTTTTTATTATTCCTAATAAGTGGGATAACTGAACCTACCATCTAGATTTACAAAAAGCAGTGACTCAAGTCACTGCTTTATTCTGTTTCTTCTTCAGGTTCTAGTTCTGTGATTTGAACTTTTACCTTGGTAACACGTCCATTTTTCACCTTATCGTTGGTCAGGACGACTTGCTTGTTTTGACTGACCAGTTGGTAACTGATTTTCTCAGTGGTTGGAATCGTACCAACACCCGTCAAATAATAACCGGCGATGGTATCCACATCATCGCTTTCTAGTTCGACACCAAAGTAGTTATTGAAGTCGTTAAGATTCATGGTTCCCTGTGCAATATAGGTGTCCTCACCGATTTGATGGACTTCGATTTCTGCCCTATCGGTCTCGTCATCAATCTCACCGACAATCTCTTCTAAAAGATCTTCCAGAGTTACCAAACCAGCCATACCACCATATTCATCGAGCAAAATGGCCATTTGTCTTTGGGTATTTCGCAATTCTTTTAGCAAGTCATCCACAAAAATGGTTTCAGGAACAAAGAGTGGATCTTGTAAGATCTTCTTCCAGACAATATTTTCAAAGCCATCTGCATAGGCAGCGTTTAGCAAACGCTTGGTATGAATCAAACCAATCACATTGTCCTTATCCCCATCATAAACTGGGATACGGGAAAAGTTTTGTTTTAAAATACTTTGGATAATGGTTTGACTATCATCCTGAATATCCACCATAAAGGCATCTGTCCGAGGAACCATGACTTCTCTCGCCATCAGCTCATCTAGAGAGAAGATCCCTTGTAACATCTCGATTTCGTCTGCATCCAAAGTCTCCTCACTTTTGGTCAACATGTACTCAATTTCATCTCGAGTCATTTTTTCATCCGCATCATCAAAGGTCATTGGCGTTAAACGACTCAAGAGATTGGTTGAAGCAGATAACAACCAGACAAAGGGACTGACAATCTTCCCAAGCCCAATGATAATCGGAACAGAGCGAATGGCTAAGGCATCTTTTAGATTAAGGGCAATCCGTTTAGGATAGAGTTCACCAAAAACAATAGAGATGTAGGTCAAGAATGCCAAAGAGAGGAAACTTGCAATGGCATAAGTTGTTTCTCCATTCCCCATCCAAGAGGCAATTACTTGTCCAAGTGTATCTGCCAATTTTGCCCCTGACAAGATCGTGATCAAGGTGATACCGACTTGAATGGTTGATAAAAAGTGGTTAGGATTTTCAAGTACCTTTAACAAACGGACGTAACGTTTGTCTCCCTCTTCTGCTTTTTGCTCAACTCGGGAACGGTTTAGTGACACCATTGCCATTTCAGTGGCTGAGAAAAAAGCATTTAACAAGGTCAAGATAAATAACAATACAAACTGTAGCAACAAATTCTGACTGCTCGGGTCTTCCATAGTCCTTCTCCTAAAATAGTATCTTGTGTTTCATTATATCATAAAATCTCTCAGGATTCACATTATTTTTCATTTAAACAACAGCTCCCCTGCCTCTAAAAGACAAAGGAGCTGTTTTTATAGTATCTATTGTTTCTAGTCCGTCACTGTTACTTGCCCTGTTCGGTAATCAAGCTGGATTCCCTTTTGAACATTGGGGATTAGGACATTGAATTCCAATTCGCCATCTGAAGACTTGGCTTCGATTTGTGAAGCGGATGGAACTAGGTCCTCATTTGTCGCATAGTGGAGCGTCACGCGATAACGGACCCTCTTGTTTTGGTCCAAGGCTTTTCTGACCAAACTCTCATAGTAGTTCTGACCTGTCGAATCCTCAGCCTGCGCTTGGTTAGCCCAAGCTGTCTGAACTGCAATATTCTTGGGATTGCTGGTAGAGGCATCAAAACCATCCAAACCACCTATCAAAGCATAACCCAGCAGGTGTCCTCTATCAACTGCATGTGTATAGGACCCCTTTAGATTCTTGACCTGATGCCATCCTGGTGGCGTCCAAGAGGTGGAGCCATTTCCAGTCTCTTCACGATTTTTATACTGCCGAGTCGCTTTGGATAAGATGGCATTGGCAACCGTTGGAACTGTTTCTTTTCCCACTGTCTTTGTTTTATTATCCGCATAGGGTTTGCTAGAAACCTTGGCATCTAGATTGGTTTTATTGCCATTGACAATAAAGGCTCCTGCTCCATTCCACTCAAGCCCCCCCTTGATTTGGTTTTTGATTAACTCAGTTAAGACACTTTCAGCCAGCTCCTGACTGGGAGCTTCTGAAGCTTGTTTTTTCTGACTAACCTTGGTTCTAGGGGTGTTTGGCGCTGTCTGCATCTGCTTGATATAGTAGCTTCCAGCAGCCAAGAGTAAGAATATAAGTAACCCTATCAGAGCTTGTCTTGTTTTTTTATCCATTTTTCTCCTTATTTCTTTAGAAAAAGACTGGTCTCCCAGCCTAATTTCCTGTAAATTTGCTAATCAATTCCTGCCACTTTGCTGGAGACAAGATAGCCCATGGATCCTGTCCCTTTCCTAGGATACCATAGCCAACCATCAAGCCGATTCCTAAAGCCAGAAAGCCTAGCAATAGTACGATAAAAATCAACAGTAAACGACGGAGTACATAGCGTAAGTTTTTATTCTTCTTCATCATTTGCCTCGATTCGCTGAATCTTCGCTCCTAGCTGAGCCAATTTCTCATGGAAACGGTAGTAACCTCTATCAAGGTGAACTAGCTTACCAACAACTGTTTCTCCCTGTGCCACCAGACCTGTCAAAATCAAAGCAGCACTAGCGCGAAGGTCCGTTGATAAAACTTCTGCCCCCTGTAAAGCTTGTCCCCCAACAATACGAGCTGTGTCACGGATAATCTCTGAATGCAAGCCCATACGGCGCATTTCCTCCAAGTGTTGGAAGCGATTCTCAAACACCGTCTCCACCATGGTGGATTCCCCTTTTGCGACGGTCATCAGAGCTGTAAATTGTGCCTGCATATCTGTTGGGAATCCTGGGTGCGGTAAGGTTTTTACATGAACAGCCTTGAGATTTTCAAGTTGAGAACGAACACGGATACCTTCTGATTCCTCTGTCACTTCAACACCCATTTCAAGTAGTTTTGAAATCAAGGGGCGATTGTGTTCCCAGACGGCATCACGAACGAGAACATCTCCACCAGTCATAGCTGCCGCCACCATAAAGGTTCCTGCTTCGATACGATCCTGTACCACATTATGAGTTGTTCCATGGAGTTCCTCGACACCAGTCACTGTGATGGTTTCGGTACCAGCTCCCTTGACCTTAGCTCCCATCTCATTAAGGAGAATAGCGAGGTCAACAATTTCTGGCTCACGCGCAGCATTTTCAATGACCGTCACTCCATCAGCTAGAGTTGCCGCCATCATGAGGTTTTGTGTTGCGCCAACACTTGGGAAGTCCATGTAGATATGAGCGCCATGCAGGCGTTCTGCCTTAGCTTCGATGTAACCAGCTGTCTGGGTAATCTTTGCCCCCATAGCTTCCAAACCTTTGAGGTGGAGGTCGATGGGACGACTCCCGATGGTACATCCCCCTGGCATAGAAACTTTGGCATGGCCTACACGAGCAAGGATTGGTCCCAAGACAACGATGGATGCCCGCATCTTGCTGACATACTTGTATGGAGCTTCCTCCGTGATATCACCAGTCGCATCAACCTCGACAACATGAGCTTCCTCATCAAAGTCCACCTTGGCATTCAGACCTCGAACCACTTGATTCATGGTGAAAACATCTGACAAGATTGGGACGTTCTGCAAGACTGTCTTACCCTTGCTTGCTAGAATAGTCGCTGCCAACAAGGGCAAGACTGCATTCTTTGCTCCCTCGATCGTCACACTCCCGACCAGACGATTATCTCCGCCTTGAACCACAATTTTTTCCATAGCTGTTTCCTTTACTTTTGATTTTATAATAGTCCTCTAAGCGCTTCTTGCCACAGTTGGTACAAACTGATAAAGAACGAACTCAAGATGTAGCCCATTACAATACTAAAAAAGCCTACCAACAAACGAACTTTTTTTGTGTTAATAGCAGTTACTTTTAAAACCTTTTCCCATCTCACAAGATCCTTTAAAAGGTAAAAACTCAAATAAATAAAGAGCATATGACTGCTTAGAGTGAATAATAATTGAACCATTTGACTATTATACCATCTTATCCGCTTGCGCGCTAGTTTTCGATTTTTCTACGAATTAGGGGTTGTTTTTAAGGTAATCAATCGCATCCTGCAAGGTTTTAACGGGCACGATTTTCATCTCTGTCTTGATGGCTTTGGCGGCGTCTAGGGCTGTTTCATAGTTGCTTTTCGCATTAGGATCTGCTTTTTTCGCTTCCTCGGTGACTGGATTGTCAGGAGCAAAAAAGACGTTGGCTCCCTGACGAGAGGCTGCAACTACTTTTTTGTCAATTCCACCAATGTCGCCAACATTTCCGTCCCGATCAATGGTTCCTGTTCCCGCAACGATGCGGCCATTACGAAGTCCTGGATCTGCTATCTGGGTGTAAATAGCGAGACTAAACATGAGACCAGCACTTGGCCCGCCGATACCAGCTGTAGAGAAGCGAATGGGAACATCACTGGTCACTTCCGTACGGTCAATCAAACCAATCCCAATCCCGTTTTTCCCGTTTTCGAGAGTGATAATTTTACCTTCAGCAGACTTGACTTTTCCGTCTTCTTCATAGGTTACCTTGACCGTATCCCCTAATTGTTGAGAATTAACATAGTCGACCAAGTCTTTTGAACTATCAAATGTTTTGTCATTAACAGCCGTCACGGTATCTGCAATATTCAGAATGCCCTTAAAAGTTGAATTATCCGTCACAGTTAAGACATAAACTCCCAAGTACTTGAGTTCGATATCCTTACCAGCTGTCTTCAGTCCTTGATACTTGGCCATATTTTGAGAAGTTTGCATGTAGAACTGATTGATCCGCATAAACTCTGCATCAGTAGAGCCACCCGTAGTCTCCTTGGCACTTCTAATATCTGTGAAAGGTGTTAACCAAGCATAGACAAGATGCGACAGGGTTGCGTGTCGAATGCCGACTGTTACAAACTGGTAAGCTCCTGCTTCTGTGTCTTCTGTTTCATTGACTTTCAAAACGCGACGAATATCTTCCGCTCCACCTGGAACTTCTATGTAGTAGGGCAAAGGTACTACAAAGGCTAAAAAAGTCAATACTAGTGCTAGGATGGCATATAAGGGCCATCTAGTTTTTTTCTTCATGTTCTAATTCCTCCACAACACTGTTTGGGACATATTGCTGAATCTCCTGACCAAACTTCAGGAGCTCTCTCATGGCTGAAGAGCTAATATAAAGATGCTCTGGGCGACTATATAGGTAAATGGTTTCGATTTCTGGAGCCAGTTGATGATTGTAGTAGTCAAAACTAGACTCGTATTGCAAGTCTGTAGCATTCCGCAAGCCACGGACAAGAGTTTTAGCTCCCAGTCTTCTTGCAACATCAACAACTAATTGGTCATGAGAAGCCATGACTTCTACATTTTCTAAATGTTCTACGGCTTTTTCAACTGCTCGTTTGCGATTTTCAACGGGGAGATAACCTTGTTTGTGGGGATTGTAGAAAACCCCGACATAGAGCTTATCAAAAAGTTTGCTGGCACGTTCAATCATATCCAGATGTCCATTTGTCATCGGATCAAATGATCCTGTAAATAATCCAATTTTATCTGACATAGACTGTCACCTTACTAATCCCATATATTTTTTCCTTCCAGATACCTAAGCAGGCGATTTCTTCTGGGAGTTCTACAGACTTATCGGTTTCACAGACAACCATGACCTCTTCGGAGAAAAGGTTTCTTTCTGCCATTTTCTCGATATCTGCAACGATTTGTTCCTTGGCATAGGGAGGATCTAAAAAGACCAGGTCAAAGGGATCTTTTACTTGCTCCAAGGCCCGTTCAGCCTCCATCTTTAAGAGCTGAAATTTGGAAACTTCCTTGGTCATTTGGATGTTTTCAGCGATAATAGCTTGCGCCTTTCGATCCCGCTCCACTAAGACAGCATGGGACATCCCACGCGAGACTGCCTCGATGGATAAACCACCACTGCCAGCATAGAGATCCAAAACACGACCACCCTCAAAATAGGGACCTATCATGTTAAAGATAGCTCCACGCACCTTATCTGATGTCGGCCTCGTCGTCTTGCCTTCTAGCGTCTTGAGGGGACGCCCTCCGTAGATTCCTGATACGATTTTCATACCGTTTATTATACCAAATTATAGGCAAAAAGAGAAAGAAAACCGAACCTTGCGGTTCGATTCTCTACAAAATATTTTCGTACGTATCGCGAACTTCTTGAGGCCAAACACTGGTCTGAACCTCTCCGATGTGTTTCTTACGAAGAAGGAACATGGCCATCCGAGACTGTCCGATCCCTCCACCGATTGTCAGTGGAAAAAGGCCGTTAAGCAGGGCTTTATGCCATTCCAGCTCAAGACGATCTTCGTCTCCTGTAAGAGCCACTTGGCGACGAAGGGTATCCTCATCTACCCGAATCCCCATTGATGAAAGTTCAAAGGCACAACCAAGAGATTCGTTCCAAACGAGAATATCGCCATTCAACCCCTTGTAGCCATTTTCAGACTCTGTTGTCCAGTCATCGTAGTCAGGTGCACGGCCATCATGAGGTTTTCCGTCAGGCAACTCGCCACCGATACCAATCAAGAAGACTGCACCAAACTCTTTACAGATTGCATTTTCACGCTCTTTTGGTGTCAAGTCTGGGTAACGTTCTACCAACTCTTCTGTATGGATAAAGGTGATTTGCTTTGGCAAGATGGATTCGATATCATAGCGGGCTTCTACGGCTAGCTCTGTCAGACGAATAGCCTTGTAAATCTTCTCAACGGTTTCTTTGAGATAGGCGATATTGCGTTGACCATTTGGGATAACCTTCTCCCAGTCCCACTGGTCCACATAAACTGAGTGGGTCGCATCAAGCGAATCTTCGTCTGGACGAAGGGCCTTCATGTGAACAAATAGACCCTCACCTTCACCGAAACCAAAACGAGCCAAGGTGTGGCGTTTCCATTTGGCAAGTGAGTGAACGACTTCATAGGTTTCATCTGGAATCTGCAAAACCTTGACAGATACTGGATTTTCGACACCTGACAGGTTGTCCTGCATCCCATCTCCGACCTTGCTCAAGATAGGACCTTGAACTTCAACAACTTCTAACTTATCTTTCAAATACTGGGTAAAGGTATTTTTAACAAAGGAAATTTCTTCTTGTTGATGAATAAAACTTTTCTTCATAAACAGCTCCTCAAAAATTAGTTAAAAGCATTATACACCTATTTCCAAGAAAAGAAAAGAGTAAATAAGAAAAAGTCAGTGCTCTTTTGAACACTGACTCTGACATTCATTAATCGTTTCGACCAAAGATTCGTAAGATGCTAAGGAAGAGGTTGATAAAGTCTAGGTAGATGCTAAGCGCCATTGAGATGACCCATCCTGTCGCTACTTGTCCTCGTGACTGTTCATAAACATAGCGAATCTTTTGGTTATCCCAAGCAATCAAACCTGAGAAGACCAAGACCATGGCAATACTAATCATGTAGTCAAAGAAGCTATTGGCTAAAAATAGATTCACAACCATGGCAATGATGAGACCAACAAGCGCCGCCATCAAAGCTCGGCCCATTCCACTCAAATCTTTCTTAGTGAAAATTCCGATTGCCGCCATGACAAAGAAGAGAAGGGCGCTGGATACAAAGGCTGATAAGACGGTCCCAGGTGTATAGAAGGCTACGACAAAGCTAAGGGTAAAACCATTTAAAACAGAATAAACTAAAAATACTGGGAGAGCTGCTGGGCTATTTTTTGCAGCCATGCTACTTGCAACAAAGACTAGAGCAAGTTCTGCAAAAGTTGCAATCATCAACCAGAGACGGCCATGCATTAAAAAGTAGACTAATTGGGACTGAAAGACTGTCAACATCAAAGCTGACACGAGAGCCGATAGACCAATCCCAAGTCCCACAAAAGCATAAACCTTAGCGTAAAATTGATTAAGACCTGAACGTTCTTGAATAATCGTTTGATTCATTCTGATTCTCCTTTTTCTATAAATATGTCTTGATTATAACAAAGATTTTATAAATTAGCTAAAATAAAACATCAAAATTCCTGCTGCAACTGCTACGTTGAGACTTTCTGCTCGGCCTTTCATGCCAATATGAACCAGCTGATCAGCACTCTCAGCCATGACAGAACTAATCCCCTGCCCTTCATTTCCCATGACTAAAACAAAGTTCTCTAGTGAAGAAAGCTCACGATAATCCTTTGACTCTCTCGATAAGGTCGTTGCCAGAATGGGCAAATTGCTCTTCTTTGCCTCTTCTACAAAGCTGACAAGAGGCATACGATAGATAGGCAAATGAAAATGACTTCCTTGCATGGAACGCAGGGTCTTGAGACTGTATATATCTGCTGACTTGTCTGAAACAATAACCCCTGTAAAACCTGCCGCATCCGCCGTCCGAATCATGGTGCCCACATTACCAGGATCTTGAACATCCTCTAAAAATAGATACTTGCCCTGATGGAGATCAGGCAGTCCCACTTCTTCTTTTTGAATCACTGCAACAATGCCTTGAGGAGTTTGCGTATCTGCCAAATCTAGCAAAATCTCCTCTGAAACCCAAATAGTTTGAGGAAAAGCAACTAGCTGATCTCGGTAACTTTCTAGGGCAAAGACCTTTTCAATCGTCACTCCTGCTTGAACAGCTTCTTCGAATAAGTGCCAGCCTTCAATCAAATAAGCAGACTTTCGATATTTTTTTTGATGTAATTTCTTGGCATTTTTTACCACAGAATTGGCTTTTGAGGTTATAATAGTCATAGAAATATTATAACACAATCAAAGGGGTTTGGTATGCAAAAGGTTAGAATGATTGCCCAAGGCAGGGTGCAGGGTGTTGGTTTTCGTTGGGGTGTTGTTACTTTAGCTCTTGAAATCGGTGGCATCACTGGTCGTGTCTGGAATAACGACGATGGCACAGTGGAAATTCTTGCTCAGGCAGACTCCTCTGCCACTATGGCAAAATTTATCCAAGAAATCCGAAAAGGTCCGACACCTTTTTCAAAAGTTACCTATCTAGATGTACAAATGAGCAACTTTTCATCCTATTCGGACTTCAAAGTCGCAAATTAGGTCTCTAGAACTATTGTATATTTTACAAAAAAACAGTAGAATAGAAAGGTATAATTTTTAAAGAAGGAATGAAAACATTGAAATCTATTAAACGTTTTGCCCTCTCTGCTATGGGAGTGGCTATGCTACTCGTCTTGACAGGCTGTGTCCAAGTAGACAAAGCCACAGGACAACCTACAGGATTGATTTGGAATACCATCGGAGCACCTATGGCTGAAGCTATCAAGTACTTCGCTACTGATAAAGGTCTAGGCTTTGGTGTGGCTATCATCATCGTAACCATCATCGTGCGCTTGATTATCTTGCCACTTGGTATCTACCAATCATGGAAGGCAACGCTTCACTCTGAAAAGATGAATGCCCTCAAACACGTGCTTGAACCACATCAAACACGTCTCAAAGAAGCAACCACTCAAGAAGAAAAACTAGAAGCACAACAAGCTCTCTTTGCAGCTCAGAAAGAACATGGCATTAGCATGTTCGGTGGTGTAGGATGTTTCCCTATCCTCATTCAAATGCCTTTCTTCTCTGCTATCTACTTTGCAGCCCAATACACTGACGGGGTAGCTAGCTCTACCTTCTTGGGTATCGATCTTGGTTCACCAAGTCTGCTCCTTGTCGCTTTCGCTGGTATCCTCTACTATCTCCAATCACTTCTTTCACTTCATGGAGTAGAAGACGAGATGCAAAGAGATCAACTAAAAAGAATGATTTACGTGAGTCCACTCATGATTGTCGTCTTCTCCCTCTTCGCACCAGCCAGTGTGACGCTTTACTGGGTTGTCGGTGGTTTCATGATGATTCTCCAACAGTTCATCGTTAACTATGTTGTTCGTCCAAAACTCCGCAAAAAAGTTCGTGAAGAATTTGCAAAAAACCCACCAAAAGCAAGTTCATTTTCAACTGGAGGCGGACGCAAAGATGTCACTCCAAACCAAGCAACTGCGATCATGACTAATAAGAAACATAAAAAACGCAATGCTGGTAAACAACATTCTAGAAAATAAGAAAAAGGCTTAGCTGAGAGGCTAAGTCTTTTTGCATCACAAAAGCCCGATGTCTCCATCAGGCTTCTTTTTTATCCATGAACACGTTTCATGTAATCTTGGTAACTTTCTGTATCCATCAATTCCTTGGCATTCTTGACACGGTCTGCTGTTGGAGGTTTGACCCCTTCAAGCGAATAAGGAATCCCAAGTTCACGCCACTTGAATTCTCCCATCGTATGATAAGGTAGGATTTCAAACTTGTCAACATTTTTGAGGGTCTTGACAAACTTACCAAGTTCGATCAAATCCTCATCTCTATCTGTCAATCCTGGAACCAGCACGTGGCGAATCCAAACAGGCTTCCCGATATCTGATAGGTACTGGGCACAGGCCAAGATGTTTTTATTGGTTTGGCTTGTGACAATCTTGTGCTGTTCTTCGTTGATTTCCTTGATATCCAGAAGAACCAAGTCTGTTACCGCCATGAGTTTATTAAACTTTTCGAGATAACGTGGTTTATTACGGAACGGAAGGGCACAGGTATCCAAGGTACAGTGGATTCCTTTTTCCTTGGCCTTGGTAAAGAGGGCAATTAGGAAATCAATCTGTAAGAGGGCTTCTCCACCACTGACAGTGATTCCTCCCTTGTCTCCCCAGAAACCACGGTAGCGAAGGGCTTCTGTCAAGACATCGTCTACTGTCCGTTCGCGTGATTTATTGGTCTCCATAGCCCATGTGTCTGGGTTATGGCAGTACTGGCAACGCATGTGACAGCCCTGCAAAAAGACAATAAACCGAATCCCAGGGCCATCTACCGCCCCAAAACTCTCTGTCGAATGCACCATTCCTGTCACTTGTCCATAGTCAATTGTTTCTTCAGACATATCGTCACCTTCCTTGAAACCGTTTTATAGTTTTATTATATCACGAGTAAGGTGAAAAACAAGGTTTTTTGTCTATTTTTTAGAAAGCAATCTGTTTTTCACTTTCATTTTCATTCCCTCTTAGTGATCCGGTTCAAAATCAAAACCATATAAGGTTGCAAAATAGTCCTCAGGACGCTCTGCACGGCGGATTTGGCGGGCTTTTCCTTCTTCGGTATAGAGGATTTCTGCCGAGCGTAGTTTGGCATTGTACTGGTAACCCATGGAGAATCCATGTGCACCTGTATCATGAATCACTAGCAAATCACCGATTTCTGTATGAGGTAGTTCGCGGTTCACTGCAAATTTATCATTGTTTTCACAGAGTGAACCAACCACATCTACCACCTCAACTGGTCCATCTGGATGGGTCAGATTGGTGATATGGTGGTAGGCTCCATACATGGCGGGGCGCATGAGGTTGACTGCTGAGGCATCCACGCCCAGATAGGTACGGTAGGTTTTTTTCTTATGAGTGACTCTTGTGACCAAAGCTCCGTGAGGCGCCAACATAAAGCGGCCTAATTCAGTAAAAATCTTGACCTGACCAAGTCCTGCAGGTGTGAGGACTTCCTCATAAACCTTACGAACTCCCTCACCAATCACAGCGATGTCATTTGGCTCCTGGTCTGGGCGATAGTTGACACCAATACCGCCGGAAAGATTGATAAAGTCTAGCGAAATACCCAACTTTTCCTTGATTTCAACGGCTAATTCAAAAAGCTGACGCGCCAACTCTGGGTAGTAGAGATGGGTGACAGTATTGGATGCTAGGAAAGAGTGAATCCCAAAAGTCTTGGCTCCTTTTTCCTTCAAAATCGCAAAGGCTTCAAAAAGCTGGTCCCTAGTCATCCCAAACTTGGCTTCTCCTGGATTGTCCATAATGTCGGTACCCAGTTCAAAAACACCTCCAGGATTGTAACGACAAGAGATAATTTCTGGAATACCTGCTGCTCGCTCTAGATGTTCAATATCTTCAAAGGCATCCAAGTTAATGGTTGCACCCAATTCACGCGCATAAGCGTACTCTTGGTCTGGGGTATTGTTTGAAGAGAACATGATTTCAGAACCGGGGAAATTCAGTTTGTGGCTCATCAAGAGCTCTACATAACTAGAGCAGTCCACACCGCAACCTTCCTCTTGGAGGATTTTCAAGATGGCTGGGGTTGGAGTGGCCTTGACGGCAAAATATTCTTTGAATCCCTTATTCCAAGAAAAGGCCTTGTTGACGGCTCTTGCTTTTTCACGAATCCCCTTCTCGTCATACAAATGAAAGGGAGTCGGGAACTCTGCAACAATTGTTTCTAAATCTTCACGGCTGATAAATGGTGTTTTCATAAGCATCTTTCTATTCTATTTGCAAAGAAAGGCTGGGACAATCGTTCCAACCTTTAGTTCTATCTCTTATTTGTCTTCGTCAAAGATATTTCCAATCTCAACATCGATGGATTGGTTCTTAACATCAATATTGGTTACTTTCAAGAGTGACTTGTAATCGAACTGCTTTTCACGTTCTTCTTGGGCATTGTCTGCAAAGACTGCGACACCAGCCAACTCTGAATCAAACTCACGCAAGAGACTAATCATCCCGTTGACAGTTCCGCCACCTTTCAGGAAGTCATCCACGATCAAGACACGACTGCCTGCCTTGAGACTGCGTTTTGAAAGGAACATTTTCTCAATGCGGTCACCGCTGGAACCTGAAACATAGTTGACGCTGACCGTTGAACCTTCGGTAATTTTCAAGTCACGGCGCACAATGACAAATGGAACATTGAGGACATTGGCAACTGCATTTGCGAGCGGAACCCCTTTAGTTGCTACTGTCATAACGGCATCGATTTTTTGGTCCATAAAGCTCTTGGCAATGATGCGCCCAATATTTTTCAAAATGGCAGGTGTACTGAGCAAATCAGACAGGTAGATGTAGCCACCTGGCAAGATACGGTCGCTTTCTGAAAGTTTGTCACGCAAGTCTGCGATCATTTCTTTGGCTTCATGACTCGAGATTGATGGTGTAAAGATAACGCCACCACCTGCTCCCGTCACAGTCTGAATATGACCGATTTCGATTTCCTCAAAGGCACGCTTGATAATCACGATGTCCTCTGAAATCGATGATTTAGCAGATTCGTACTTTTCTGCAAAGGTATTGAGACTGGTTAGTTTGTATGGATTATTAATCAAATAGTTGGAAATGACAACCATCCGATCACTTCTTCTTAATTTCATTTTTATTTACCATTCCATTTAATTTTGATATTTTATCCATTATACCATATTCACATAAAAAAACGAACATTATTGCGTAAAAAATGCTCGTTTTTCTTAAATTATTAATCTAAATCTGGTTTATAGAAGGAACGATTGTCCATAGCAAAGATTTTATTGGTCATCTCTCCTTTGTCCACCAAAGCTAGAGCTGTTGACATCATCATCATGCTGGCATCTAGATTGTCAATCATATGGATAATCTCTGCTTCCATAATGCGTGGACGGACTGGACTTCCATACTCTAGCAAGCCATGATGACTGAGGATGACATGGCGCAGTAACACCACTTCTTCTCTAGTATCATCGATGCCTAGTTCCATGACGGTCTTGGTAATTTCACTATCGATGAGAGCGATATGCCCAAGGAGATTGCCTCGAACTGTGTACTCCGTCTGGTCTGGTCCCGTCAACTCAATAACCTTGGCCAAGTCATGCAACATAATTCCCGCATAGAGGAGGCTCTTATTGAGCTGAGGATAGATCTCGCTAATGGCATCTGCTAAGCGCACCATGGTTGCTGTATGATAGGCCAAACCCGTCTCAAAGGCATGGTGGTTGGTCTTGGCAGCTGGATAGGAGTAGAATTCCTTATCATACTTGGTGTAGAGACTACGAACGATACGCTGCCAGACAGGATTTTCAATCTTGAAAATCATTTGTGACATGTAGTCACGGATTTCCTTGACATCAACTGGCGACTTGACCTTGAAATCAGCTGGATCATTGGGTTCCCCAGGCTGAGGCAAGCGAAGAGTAATTTGATTGACTTGAGGAGTGTTGTTATAAACTTCTCGACGTCCCTGCATGTGGACCACTTTCCCTGCGGTAAAGGCCTCGACGTTATGAGGTTGGGCATCCCAGAGTTTCCCTTCAATCTCGCCACTATCGTCTTGGAAGGTAAAGGCTAGGTAATTTTTCCCAGCACGCGTCTGTCTCAGGTCAGCTGACTTAATCAGGTAAAAACCTTCAAACAGCTCATCTTTTTTCATGTGACTAATCTTCATATTCTTCCTCATCTTCTTGGAAATGGAGTAGATCAAGCGCAGGCTCACCTTCTGATAACTCAATGTGACGGAGCGTCCGCTCGATAGCTGTGGTACGACGGTTTAATAATTCATCAATATTGCCAGAGGCATGTTGGAGATGCTTTTGTGCCTTGACCAGAATGCCTCCGAACTTGCCAAACTCGGTCTTGACGCTGGCAAGAGTCTTGCTGATATGGTCGGCACTCTTTTGGATATTGAGAGTCTTGAAGCCAACTGATAGAGAGTTAAGCAGGGCTGATAGGGTACTTGGACCAGCAACAATAATCTGCTCCTCCCGTCTCAAATCATCAAAGAAGACAGGATTGCGGACGATTTCTGAGTAAAGTCCTTCTGTTGGAACAAACAAGACTCCAAAATTGGTCGTTCGAGGCGGCGCCAGATACTTGCTCTTGATATCCTTGGCAAATCGCTTAACACTGGCTAGGAGTGACTTGCGACAACGTTCAATCTCGTCCTTATCGCCTGCTTCATAAGCTTCTTCTAAGCGGTAATAATCTGCCAGTGGAAACTTGGAGTCAATCGGTAAGTAGACATATTCTTGATCGCCTTGGCCAGGTAACTTGATGGCATACTCTACTCGTTCACTGGAGTTCTCAACCGTTGCAAATTCTCGTTCGTACTGGGCAGGGGTCATGATGTCTTCGATGATTTGCCCCAGTTGCAATTCACCCAGAATCCCTCGCGTCTTGGTTCCAGAGAGAACCTTGTTGAGGGCACCGACGTCGCGGGCAACTGTCTGCATCTCTCCAAGACCACGATTGACAGACTCCAGTTGCTTGGAAACTGTCTCGAAGGAAGCCTGCAAGCGCGTCTGCAAGGTCTTCTCTAGCTTTTCCTCGACCGTCTGGCGCATTTGTTCCAAACGTTGCTCATTTGATTCCTGCAGGGCCTGGAGACGTTGGTCAGTCTTGTCTCTGGTTTGAAGGAGATTCTCGTTCATCTCCTGTCTAACTTGAGTCAAGCCTTGGTGCAACTCCATTCGCACCTCCTGCAAGCGGTCACTGACAGCCACTTCCAAATCTTTTTGATCCAGCTGACTGGCTTGTCTGGCTTGTTCAAAGCGGTAATCCAGTTGATCTGAAAGATTGTCTGCTTGATCCTCCAAACTCTTGGCTAGGTATTTGTCTTGCTTATCCTGCCTTTGCCAAATGAGAAAGAGTCCAGCTAGGTTGGCAATTAATAATAGTAATAATACAGTCTCCATCCTACCTCCTGTCCTTGCTATGTAGCACGACGACATAGCCATCTGGGCAAGTCACCGAAACTTCCCTATCTATATATTCGTTAGAAGCGTACACTTTTTTAAAGAAAAAATTTTCCTCTGTCAACTCGTACTTGGCTCCGATAATGGTCAACTGACTATCCCGAACTGGCATAAAGGCTAGATAATCGTAGTCTGAACGGGGCTCTAGCTGACTGGTTCCTTCTGGACAATAGGCAATCAAGTTTTGCCCATCCTCAATCGCTATCTGGCGCATATAGGGTGCCAACTTGGGATTGCTAGGCAGAAAGACATTAGCCAGCATATGATCAATACGACCACCCAAAGCCCCAAAAATGGTCACTTGGCCTTGAGGATTTTTTTCAAAAATCGTTAAAAGTGCTAGTTCCAGATCCGTATCATCCTTTTCTGGCTGGGCTTGAACAAAGTGCTGGGCACGTGCATGAATCAACTGACGTTCGTCTGCAGTCACCGAATCAAAATCCCCAACTGCTAGAGCCAGAGGCAGATCTTCTTCCAAGACCCAGAGCGAACCGCGATCCACACCGACAAAGCAATCAAAATCCGTCCGATAATGACCGCGATCTCCGCCGGCAAAAACAGCAACCCTAGTCCAGTTGTTTTCTGAGAGTTTGCACTCGTTCATTGACATCTCCCTTAAAGACATAAGATCCCGCTACAAAAACTGTTGCACCAGCTTCTTTGGCTTGAGCAATGGTCTGGTCATCAATACCGCCATCGACTTCAATCTCAAAGTCCAAGCCTTTTTCCTCACGAAGGGAAACCAACTCACGAACCTTGTCCATGGTTTCAGGCAGAAAGGCTTGACCGCCAAATCCAGGGTTCACTGTCATGACTAAGACTTGGTCAACTAGGTGAA
Organism: Streptococcus sp. HMSC072D05; assembly: GCF_001815805.1. Classification (GTDB taxonomy): domain Bacteria; phylum Bacillota; class Bacilli; order Lactobacillales; family Streptococcaceae; genus Streptococcus. Next base: position 41,497 of record NZ_KV821987.1, on the reverse strand, counting down.
GGACGTGCTTGATCGCCTCGATAGGTGTCCCAGGATTGATAACAACCGAAGGTTTAACACCGAGAGAGCGAATTTTTTGGAGGGCGCCATGGATATGAGGCGTTGCTTCTACATGGATACTGATGATATCCGCTCCTGCACGCGCAAAATCTTCTAGATGATGCTCAGGATTAGCTACCATCAAGTGGCAGTCAAAGACCATCTTACTATGTGGACGAAGAGCTTCAACCACACCTGCACCAAAACTGATTTGCGGTACAAAATGACCATCCATGATATCGATATGGGCATATTCTGCACCAGTTGCTTCTAGGCGTTTGATTTCACGTTCAAAGTTGGCATAATCTGCTGCCAGAATTGACGGAGCAATCTTGTATTGAGACATAGGTTTCTCCTTATTTTGGAATTTTTTTGCTGACTTTTTTATAGGTTTCTCTGCGATTTTCAATCTCACTGAGAAATTGCAGGTAGTTATCAAAACGGAAGGATGCAATGATTCCTTCTTCAACAGCCGGCTTAACCGCACAGGACGGCTCATGGGTATGGGTACAAGTACGGAACTTGCAGTCTCGACTGACACTGGCAATCTCTGGAAAGGCCTGATTGAGGTCTTCAGCCGTTGACACTTCATAATCCAGCGATGAAAAGCCTGGTGTGTCTGCTATTTTACCCCCATTGAGGTTGTAAAAACTAACAGCTCGAGTGGTATGGCGACCGCGACCCAGACTGTCTGAGATTTCTCCTGTTTCAAGATTGAGATCTGGTGCGATTTTATTGAGGAGGGTTGATTTTCCAACACCAGTCTGCCCCATAAAGACCGTCACTTTCCCTGTCAACAGGGGCAGGAGTTCCTCCTTACTGGTCACAAAGTCATAACCAATGGCACCATAGGTTTGTTGGTAAAAACTTAATTCTTCGCTATCTTCCAGCAAATCCATTTTGGAAATATAGACGATGGGATGAATGCCCTTGTGTTCCAAAAGAACCAAGAAACGATCCAACAAGTTGCTGTTGAAGTCCGGTTCCTTGACGGACATGATCACCACAGCTTGGTCAATATTGACAATGGGTGGACGAACCAGACTGTTTTTCCGTTCGTGAATTTTGAGGATATAACCTTCTGAATTTTCCTCGGCAGAAAAGTCTACCCAATCCCCAACATAGGGCGTGTGGCCTTTTTTACGGAAATTTCCACGCGCGCGTGTCTGATAGACTTGGCCATCACTCTCTACATAGTAGAATCCTGCCAAGGCTTTAATAATTTGTCCCTGCATCTTAGAGTCCTTGTCCTTTAAGCGCATCAGCTAGACTGGCAAACTCTTCCAAGCTAAGTGCTTCCCCACGCACAGATGGTGACAAGCCCGCCTGATCCAAAGCCTTGGTCAGCTTATCCTTGACTTCCTCAGTCTTTCCAAAATAGCCTGTCAAGTTATTCCACAAGGTCTTGCGACGATGAGTGAAGCTAGCCTTGGAAACCTTAAAGAAGAAGTTCTCATCTTTTACTGCTACAGCAGGCTCTGGACGGCGCACCATTTTTAAAATGGCTGAGTCCACGTTTGGGGCTGGCACAAAGACCGTACGAGGCACGATGAAGGCAACCTTAGCTGTCATATAATACTGCACAGCAATCGACAAACTACCATAAGCCTTAGTATTTGGCTGTGCTGAGATACGGTCCGCCACTTCTTTTTGCATCATGACGACAAACTCACTAAAAGGAATGCCACTTTCGATCAAGTGCATGAGAATAGGCGTTGTGATATAGTAGGGCAAGTTGGCTACTACCTTAATCGGCAATTCTGGATTTTTGAAATTCTGGATATGTTGCGCCAAATCCACTTTGAGAATGTCCTCGTTAACCACTGTTACATTGTCAAAATCACGAAGAGTATCTGCCAAAATCGGTACCAAACGGTGGTCGATCTCAAAGGCCATGACTTGAGCTGCACGCTCAGCTAGAAACTCCGTCAAAGCACCAATCCCTGGCCCAATTTCGATAACATTGACCTGGTCATCAATTTCAGCTGTATCCACAATTTTTTGAAGAATATTGGTATCCGTCAAGAAATTTTGCCCGAAGGACTTTTTAAAGGTAAAACCGTGACGCTCCAGCACTGCCTTGGTCACGCTATAATCTGCAATTCTCATTTATCTACTCTTTTTCCACATTACTATTAAAACCAGTAAAATAAAAATTATACTTTCCTGCCTTATCTATATTCTTTTTCTTTAAAAATCTAGTAAAGCTATCATTTTCAAAAACTATTGTATTATAAACATTTTCATTCTTTATACAAAATATATAATATTTGAAATTATTAGACTTTTGTATTTTCTCTGAAAATAGACTATTCCAACCAGAGAATAAACTTCCAGCAATATAGCTGGATTTGTTTTCCTCCGTTATATAATTTTTACTGATACTTATTTTTTTGTTATTTCTTTTTTCATCAACTCCTATGCCGTACGATACCAACCCATTAATAATATCCTTATAAATTTCTTCCCTATTTTCTGACTTAGAATCAATTTCAAAAAACTTGTTTCCTAAAATATAGTTATCAGCTATAATCCCTTCTCGGGCATCAAATACAGTTCCATATTCTGAAACAGATGTAGAATAAAATTGCTCAGCAAAATCATCCTCATTAGAGTCTTTAAATGTTCCTATAATCGTATTACTATCACTTAGTAATTCTTTCACTTTTTGTTCAGATAACTCACCAGTACTGATACTACAGTTGATAAATTCACATGCTTCAAATGAATTTGAAGCAAAAAAATCAGCAGAAAAAGTACACTCTACAAAGCTTTTGTCTTTAAACTTTACTTTTTCAATCTCATATCCAGTAACACCAAATTCAACATAACTGAAATATTTAACTTCCTTGGAACCAAATATTTCTTCCTTTTTCAAAGATATTATTTCTCTCATAACTGGTTTCAGTGCTGTGCTCAAATTATATTTCCAGTTCTCCGCCAACTCATTCCCAGGATTCTCTATTCCTTTTGGATATTTTATTGAACAAATTGTAGACAATACTTGAACAAAGTCAAGAGAAATATCTAATTTTAATATCTCATTCCATTCCTTTAATAATTTATTATACGTATCAATGATATATTCAATTTTTCCCGCCTTATAAAAGGGTAACTCTTTGGTCTTACTAATATCTGCAACAAGTTCTGTAAGTTGCTTATCATAATACTTCACAGTGTCTCTAACATTATCAGACACAGTATTTTTCTTATTTTCTTTACTTTGTTCAATAGCTTGATTCCAAGTAACTAATGTCGGCAACGCAATAACTATGCCCGCTAATACTTCTCCTTGGGATAAACTATTAAGAATTAAATTCTTACCCTCAAAAAGATTATTCATATATAAAATAATACCAACAATCACAACTCCGACTGCAGCAAAACTCAACAATAATTTACCATCCTTATTTTTCATACAGCCTCCTATTAACTTAAATACACTACCTTCATTTTAACATAATTCTCTACACTTTAGAGTCTTTCTCATAACTTTCCATAACCTCTTCCACTTCTGCCAAGGTTATCCCAAATAACTCCAACCGCTTGAGGAGTTGCTTGCCGTTGGAATAGCCGATGCGGAGCTGTTCGCCTAGATACTCTCGGCGCCTACGACTGTCCGCTCCCGCCAAGAAACCTAGTCGAATCAAGTCACCACGACTGATGTCAAACTCGTTCTCGTTTTCAAATTGCTCTGTCACCTGAGTCAGCGCTGTTTTTAGATCTTCATAGCTGGCGTGTTCGATTCCCAGAGAACGTCCCTTGGACTTAGATTTGGGAACAGCCTCATCTCGCTTGAGAAAGGCATGCTGTACTGTTGGAATGGCCGTCATAATCATGCGACGAATCCGCTCCCCATTAAAATCTGGATCTGTAAAGACAATGACTCCATGCAGTTCATGCAGGCGCTGAATCCGCTCTATATCCTGGTCATTTATTGCAGAACCTCGTGTTTCATAGGTCTCTACATCAAAGTAACGTTTGAGATTGGCCGTATCATCGCGACCTTCAACCACGATGACTTGGGAAATTTTTTCTTTCATCACTTTCTGTCCAATCCAAAGATACGCTCTGCATTTGCAGTTGTTACTGCGGCTAACTCCTCAGTCGTCAGCCCACGCAAGTCGGCGATAAAGTCCGCCACATAGCGTGTGTAGGCTGTTTTGTTTTCACGGCCACGTTTAGGAACAGGAGCTAGGTAAGGGGCATCCGTCTCTACCAAAATCTTGTCCAAAGGAAGTTCCCTAGCAGCCTCTTGGATATCCGTCGCTTTTTTAAAGGTCACCACACCTGAGAAAGAAATGGTCATACCAAGCTCGACAAACTTCTCAGCCCACTCCAAAGAACCTGAGAATGAGTGCATAATTCCACCACTAGGACCAACGCCCTCGCTCTTGATAATCTCATAAGTATCTTCTAGCGCATCACGGGTATGGACCACAAAAGGCAAATTCAAATCCTTAGACAACTGAATCTGACGACGAAAAACCAGTTCCTGCACTTCCTTAGATGCTGTCATCCAGTGATAGTCCAGACCAATCTCCCCCAAGGCAACGACCTTAGGATGTTTTAGTTTTTCAAGCAAGTAAGCTTCGACCTCATCTGTGTAAGTCCCTGCTTCCGTCGGATGCCAGCCAATAGTTGCGTAGAGTTGCTCATACTCATCTGTCAATTCTAGGGATCGTTCAATGGTTGGCTTATCAAAACCAACAATATTCATCTGTGTCACACCCATCTCAGCAGCCAAGGCGATTTCTTCTGCCTCACGTCCTGCAAATTCTTCTACATTTAAATGTGTGTGCGTATCAAAAATCATCTCTTCTAACCTCATTTTCTTCCATCTATTATACCAAAAATAGCATCCCCCGGCTTGTAAAAATATTCTAATACCGTTCATTCTCCCTTGACTGCCTTTTTTCAAAGCAGTATAATAACACTTATTGAAATTTTCATCAAAGGAAAAGAAAATGTTTAGAAAATTAAAATATACCTTTATCGGTCGACCACTCAAGTCTCTCACAGATGGTGAAGGGGGATTACTTGGAAAAATGCAGGCACTTGCAATGTTATCCAGTGATGCCCTGTCTTCTATTGCCTATGGACCTGAACAGGTCATTCTCGTTTTAGTCAGTCTCTCTCCTCTCGCTATTTGGTGGAGCCTCCCTATCGGTATTTTTGTCCTCTTACTGCTCGCTAGTTTGACCATTTCCTATCGTCAAATCATCCACGCCTATCCTCAAGGTGGTGGGGCTTATATGGTCACTCGGGAAAATCTCTCCCCTGAACTAGGCTTGATTGCAGGGGGTAGCCTCCTTGTTGACTATATGCTGACAGTAGCCGTATCCGTTGCTTCTGGAGCTGATGCTATTACTGCAGCCATCCCTGCCCTCCATCCCTATAATCTTCATATCTCTATTTTCCTAGTCTGCCTGCTCATGCTCTTAAATTTAAGAGGATTGAAAGAATCTGCCAGCTCTCTGATGATTCCCGTCTACCTCTTTATCTTCAGTACCGTCTTTCTCTTGCTTTATGGGTTCTTTCAACTGTTTACAGGTTCCCTAAACTATCAGGCGACTTCAACCATTGGACAAACCGTTCCGAGCCTTTCTATCGTTCTCCTATTGAGAGCCTTTACCAGTGGCTCTGCCTCTCTGACAGGGGTTGAGGCTATTTCAAATGCAGTACCATTTTTCAAAACTCCGAAAGAAAAAAATGCTGCTCAGACCTTGACCATCATGTCGCTCATTTTAGGATTTCTTTTTGCAGGCATTACCTTCCTAAACTACTGGATGGGCATCACACCTCAAAATGGAGAAACCATCCTCTCGCAAATGGCCAAGGGCATTCTTGGTGATTCATTCTTTGGTCATGCGAGCTACTATCTCTTCCAGTTCTCGACAGCCTTAATTCTAGCTGTAGCTGCAAATACTGGCTTTTCAGCCTTCCCTATGTTGGCCTACAATATGGCTAAAAACAAGTACATGCCCCATCTCTTTATGGAAAAGGGGGATCGTCTTGGCTACTCCAACGGTATCTTAACTCTGGCTTTTGGGGCTATGATCCTTCTTCTCATTTTTAATGGGAATACTGAACGCTTGATTCCTCTTTATACTATCGGGGTCTTCGTTCCCTTTGCCCTTTCTCAGACTGGGATGATTCGTCATTGGAAAAAGGAAAAAGGAGCAAACTTCTTAAAACCTGCCTTTGCTAATATCCTTGGGGCCATCATTTGTTATGCTATTGTCCTCATTTTACTCCTCTTCAGACTGGGTGATATCTGGCCATTCTTCCCAATTATCCTAGTTCTAACTTTCCTCTTTTTGTCCATTCACAGCCATTACCAAAAAGTGGCAAAACAACTACGACTCTACGAAGGAATTGAAAAGCGCACTTACGACGGCAACCTTGTCCTTGTCCTAGTAGGAAATGTCACTCGAGTAAGTGTTGGAGCCATTAACTACGCTCAAAGTATCGGTGACGAAGTGTTAGCCATGCACATTTCTACTAAAGAAACGGCCGAAAAAGACCAAGAAATCCTTCAGGAATTTGCCGATTACTTCCCAAATATCACTCTGAAGAATATCAACACCAGCTACCGCGACATCATCACCCCTAGCGTTAAGTATGTCAAACGAATCGCCCAAGAAGCTAAGCAAAAAAACTACACCGTTACAGTTCTTGTACCACAGTTTATCCCTAACAAGCCTTGGCAAAATATCCTGCACAATCAAATGAGCCTCAAACTAAAATACGCTCTCAGATGGCACGAAGATGTCGTTATCGCTAGCTACTCTTATCACTTAAAAGAATAAACAAAAACTCAAAATCAGTAACTTATATCTGGTTTTGAGTTTTTTTGTATGTGACCTTTTAAATGAGCCCTCCATGAGTTCCATCTAAAATGACCGATTTCGTAGACAGTTCACTATGTAGGATAAAAAGAAAAGTCAGTAGACTCGAGTTCCTACTGACTTCTTTGTTGAATTCGTTTGGATTAAGCAGCCAAAACTTTGCGTCCTTTACGACGACGAGCTGCCAATACGCGACGACCGTTTTTAGTTGACATACGGTTACGGAATCCGTGTTTGCGCGCACGACGAAGTTTACTTGGTTGATAAGTACGTTTCACGATGAATACCTCCTCATAGATTTTGTATTCGTTTAGCCGGCTATAAAGTGATCAGTTACTAAACATACTTTACTATTCTATCTGATTCTGACCTATTTGTCAATAGCTCTAAGGAAATGTTTCCTGCTTTTCCCTATGAAAGCCTTATCTACGATACTGGCTCAAGAAACGTGTCATCTTTTCTTGGATTTGCGCCAATTCGTCCACACGAGGAAGATAAACGATACGGAAATGGTCAGGTTCCTTCCAGTTAAAACCACGACCATGAACCAAGAGAACCTTTTCCTGCTTCAAGAAATCAAGAACGAACTGTTCATCATCATCAATGCGGTACATATTGCGGTCGATTTTAGGGAAGATATAAAGACCCGCCTTCGGCTTGACCGCAGACAAACCTGGGATATCTTGAATGGCATTGTAAATGAAGTTTCTTTGCTCATAGATCCGTCCACCAGGAAGGAGCAATTCATCCACTGACTGGTGCCCACCTAGTGATGTTTGTACGACTTGCTGGGCCAAAACGTTGGAGCAAAGGCGCATATTTGACAGCATATTGAGCCCTTCGATATAACCCTTGACATGGTGCTTAGGACCAGACAAGACCATCCAGCCTACACGAAAACCAGCGATACGGTGAGATTTTGACAGACCATTCATGCTGACACAGAAAACATCAGGTGCCAAGCTCGCCACAGGCGTATGCACATGCCCATCCATCACCATGCGGTCATAAATCTCATCCGCAAAGATGATCAAATCGTTTTGACGAGCAATCTCAATAATCTCCAACAAGAGTTCCTTAGGATAAAGGGCTCCAGTTGGGTTGTTCGGATTGATAAGGACGATTGCCTTGGTATTGGAAGTAATTTTTGACTTAATATCGTCAATATCTGGGTACCATTCTGCAGCCTCATCACAGATATAGTGAACGGCATTTCCCCCAGCTAGGCTGACCGCGGCTGTCCAGAGAGGATAGTCTGGCATAGGCACCAAGACCTCATCGCCATTATCCAAAAGCCCTTGCATGGACATAACAATCAGCTCACTGACACCATTTCCAAGGTAGATATCATCAATGTCCACATTGGGAAATTTCTTCAGTTGGCAATACTGCATGATAGCCTTACGCGCCGAAAAAATACCCTTGGAATCAGAGTACCCTTCACTATCACGCGCATTCATAATCAAGTCATGAATGACCTCATCTGGCGCTGTAAAGCCAAATTCTGCTGGATTCCCTGTATTCAGACGTAAAATCTTTTCTCCGTTTGCTCGCATCCGCATAGCTTCTTCCAAAACAGGACCACGGATATCATAGGCAACGTGCTCTAACTTACTAGACTTGTTATATTCTTTCATCTTGTTTCCTCAATTCATCGAGATAGTAACATTATACCACTAGAAAGGGATTGCGACAAGTTTCCTGAAATGAGCAAGCAAAGAAAAAAAACTCACAACGACTAGGTTCTCACCGTCTAAACAACTAGAATACAGAAGTATTTTCTCACATACCAAAAGACAAACCTAGAAAGACCAGCGCTAAAAAGGAGTCATATAAAAGATTAAACATGAGAAAGAGCCCCCACGTGACCAAATAGTCCAAACGACCACTTCTCTTTGCAATCACCAATAAAATGATGTGGTAGACTAGGTGAAAGAGAAGAAATCCAACAAATCCTGGATAAAGAACGGGCACGACTCTTTCCAGCTGCCAAAGCATCACTACTTCACCTACAAGTGACACAAGGATAATTCCATGATAAAGAAAACTTATTTTTTTAGAAGCTTGAACAAAATCTTTCATACTTTCTCATCCCCTCGCTGTGTTTCCTACTATCCCGTTTTCTTTTATTTTAACATATCTCCACCAAATTGAATCTCCGATAATATTTCTTTAAATATGATTTTTACTTTACTTCTTTAGTGAAAAGGGTTACAATAACAGTAAGAAAATTTCAGGAGGTTTCATTATGGCACAACGTTACCAAAATGTTATGGTCGCAATTGATGGTTCTAAAGAAGCGGACTTGGCTTTCGTCAAAGGTGTTTACACTGCTCTACGCAACGAATCCAAGCTCACCATTGCCCATGTTATCGACACACGCGCTCTTCAAAGCGTGTCTACCTTTGATGCTGAAGTTTACGAAGAACTCCAAGTCGATGCTGAAAGTCTGATGAAGGAGTACGAAAAGCGCGCAAGAGATGCTGGTGTGACCGATATTCACATCGTCATCGAAATGGGAAATCCAAAAACTCTCCTTGCCCGTACTATTCCAGACGCAGAAAATGTCGACCTGATTCTCGTTGGTGCAACAGGGCTCAATGCCTTTGAACGCCTCTTGGTTGGCTCTTCATCTGAGTACATTCTCCGCCATGCAAAAGTCGATTTACTGGTCGTGAGAGAAAGAGAAAAAACATTGTAATCATTTAAAAAGGGAGCCTTGAGCTCCTTTTTGTTTGTCCTGATTGGGTCACAAAAAGGCTTTAAACAATTGTTTAAAGCCTCTATCTTATTTAGAAAGTAGTCAATCTCAAAAGATTGAATTATTTGTAACTGTATGCCCAGTAGTATACACCGTTTCCATCAACTACTGCTGCTACAGCTCCTTCAGTGACATTCGGATCGAGAAGCAAGTCTCTCAAACCACTGTTTGCCCATTTCTTAACGACAACAGCAGCATCTTCATCACGACGTCCTACAAAGCCTGTGCTATCGTATTGACGTGAAATTTCATTTACTTTTGGAAGTGCTTGATTTTGATAAATGTCTTCAGACCAAGTCAATTCTTTCAATCCTTGAGCTTTACGAGTCTCATTGATTTTAGCGAAAGCTTCTTTCGCTTTTGAAACATAGTCATAGTTTGTATCGTTTGTTGCTTCAACACGGTAAACAAACTTCACATAGCCAAATTCTACATCACTGTATTTCTTGTCTTCGACACCACTCTTGAGATTTGCAATCAAGACATAGTCCTTAGCGTATGGGTTTTCTTTCGTCTTCTCAAAGATTTCTGGATCTTCGATTTCCCACTCAACTTTAGCATCCCAACCAGAGTTATCAAGGAACTTAGGATTCATTTTTTCGATGACATAGTTTTTGAACTCTTCAACATTCTTGAATGGCAATGCTTGACCTGCTTTAGCAGTCGTTACCAAGTTAGTTGAGTAAAGTTTCACGCTTGAGTTCTTGTCGCTGTACATGTACTCGTCATCAGCAGTGTTTTCGTGAAGTTTTGGATCACGAGCTGGATCGTTTGGATCAGTCATCCCTTGAAGTTTCCATTTTCCTCCAAGCCACTTCCAGTATGCTGAGTAACCTGTACGCTCTGAGTTAGATGGTACATAGTAGTAATGTGCACTACCGTCGAAGTAGTAGTTTTTATCATTCTTGAGGACTGCATCACCTGGTTTACCTGGTGGGTAAACCAATTTTGGAGTTTGTCCATTTGGTGCCCAAGCCAAGTGTTCCAATCCTTCAGCTGGTTTTTCAACATAATCAGGGATTTGGTTTTCACTTGGTTCATCAGTCGTTACCAAACCTGGTGTTGTTGGGATAGCTGGAGTTGCTGGTGTTTCTGGTTTTGGTTCTGCTGGCGTTTCTGTTGATGGCTTGAATGGATCAAATTCACTATCAGCACCATTAATTGGTGGGTTTTCTGGTAGGTCAACACTTGGAGTTGCTGGTTGTTCTGGTTTTGGCTCAGCTGGTGTTGTTGGCTCTTCAGGTTTATCACTAGGAGCTGGTGTTGGAGTCTCTGGTTCTGCTGGTGTTGGAGCAGGAACTTCAGGTTGACTTGGTTGTGCTGGCTCAACCGGAGTTGTTGGTTGTTCTGGTTTTGGTTCAGCAGGTGTTGCCGGTTGTGCTGGTGTTGTATCAGCAGAATCTTTCACCAATACCCACTTACCATTTTGGTAGTAGTAATAATCACCATTGTCCAATACATAGTAATGGTAACCATTTTCGTAACGATAGTGCGGATCGTTTTCCAAGTTGTTAGTAGATGAGTTGTTGTTACTATTGTTTGTCAAAGGTTTCCACTGACCGTTACGATAAATACGGTAGCTACCATCGTTCATACGGTAGTAGTGATTGCCATTCCAGTAAATATAGTTTTCATCGCTAGCAAGGTTGTTGTAATTATTCCAATAATTATAACCATAGTAGTTGCTACTGTTGTCATAGCCATAGTAGTTATTCCAATTATTGTAACCGTAGTTGTAACTTGGGTAATAGCTACCATATCCATAGTTATAGCTTGGGTAGTAGCTATTGTAGCCATAGTTATAGCTTGGGTAATAACTATTGTAGCCGTAACTTCTTACAGTATAGTTTGATGTACGGCTACGATTTGCAGTAGTACGGTTAGAAGTACGATTGCTTGAACGACGGCTAGTTCTTGTATAGTAGCTATTATTTCCATTCCAATTGTAAGCAGCGTGAGCTTCACTTGGTGCAAAAGTTGGAAGCATTGTTACAGCTGTTAAAACAGAAGCTGTCAAATAGGTATATTTTTTCTTCATTTCAACCTCTTAATTCTTTAATTTTTAAACTTGAAAATTAAAATAATAAAAATTTGGAAAGCAATTGTGCACAATTTTATAACTAAACCTCAAAGCTAGAGTGAACTCCTCACATCAACTTGTTAACAGGCCTGAAATAAACAAGTTGACTTTCTGTCTTAAAAAAGAGCATATTGTAGTAGCATGAGGATTTTATATTTATTCGCTTTCTGAATTTATTCTAACACATAAACTTTCAAATATCAAATAATTTGACTTGTCTTTTTTTGATGTTTTTTAAAAGAAAAGCTAGATATATCAGTAATATATCTAGCTTTTTAACTATTCTTTGTAAGAAATGTAATTTCCTGTTGCTTTATTTTCACTATCTTTTCATTTTTTTCTTTTCTTTTTCTAGTATAAATATGCTAATAATAATTAGTGATATATATAAAATTGTTCGGTTTTTCAGCTCAAAAAATCCCCGAATTTTTCATCCAGGGAAAAGAATTTTCTCTTATTTTTTATTTTTTCTTTCTTTATGTCGCTCATAAGCTTTAAACTGACGTTGTAGTTCCTGTCGGATGGCAGGTTCTGGAGCATATTTTTCTTCCCAGTCATCTGGTTTTAAAATCTTGTGTGTAACTGGGTCAAAATGAGCTTTCCCATCAGGGAAAACCTTCCCCATATTCGCTTCATGAACAATATCAAAAATGCGTTCTGGATCTACTCCCATCAATACAAAACTGCCGTATGTGAAATACAATGTGTCAATCAAAGCATCCACTTGACCGACCAGATTTTGCTTAGCAGGCGTCTTTTTCGCCACTTTCTCTGCCGCCTTATCAAGTGCCTCATGCATGCTTGCAAGGGAGTTTTGGAATTCTTCCTCCGAAGAACTTGCTGCGCGAACAAACTCTACTAATTCTTCAATTTTAAAGTCTGCGCGATGGGTTGCACCTTCAGCATCCCATGCCTGTGGCTCTTCTTGAGTTCGTTCATCCATCATGTGGTGGAAGGTTTTGACCTTATTAAAGTGGTAGTCTCGACTGACAAACACTTTTTCTGAAGCCAAAACACCAAAGTGCTCGAGCGCCTTGTGGATACCATCTTGTTGATTACTTGCCGTAATATGCTTGGCAACTTCTTTGACACTGCTACTGCCATTTCCCATAGCAACCGACATACCAACGCCCGCCAACATTTCCAGATCGTTGTCTGAATCACCAAAGGCCATGACTTGGTTGAGATCAAAGCCATATTCTTTCCCGACTCGGCGAATGCCTTCTAGTTTGGAATTTCCTTGGTTGATGATATCTGCTGCAAAAGGATTGCTTCGAGTTAATTTCAAATCTTCAAAATCACTTGCTGCCTTCTCAGATTCTTCTGGCGTCATCAGCATCAAAACTTGATAAATGGGTTGATTAATCAAGTTAAGCAAGTCGTCTTCCTTTTGAGGAACTGCCTTGCTGACCATTCGATTAAAGGAACGGCTAACGGTTCTTGTCAGAACAGTCGGAATAAAACGACTAACCAGTTGGGAAAAGGAGCCGAGACCAAATGACATAATTTTCGAACCAACAACGGCATGCTCGGTTCCAAGAGCGATTTCTTTACGCTCCTTTTTAGCGTAAGCAATCAGTTGACGCAGGCTTGACTTAGCAATCGGACTTGCAAAGAGCACCTTTTCTTTATTAAAAATGTATTGGCCATTGTAGGTCACCGCAAAGTCTAGGTCCAAGTCTTCCATCAATTCCTTGACAAAAAACGGCCCTCGTCCTGTCGCTACTCCAACAAGCACTCCTTGCTCTTTGACAATCTTAATCGCGTCCTTAGTGGATTTCAAAACACTCTTGCGATCGTTGACTAGCGTTCCATCGATATCAAAAAAAACAGCCTTGACTTCCATCCTGTCCCATTCTCCCCTTTTGTGTTACAATGATTATACCACATTTCAGAAAGAGTGACTAAATCATGCCTAAGAAAATCCTTGTTTTACATACAGGTGGGACTATTTCCATGCAAGCAGACGCCACTGGTGCCGTTGTAACTAGCCAGGAAAATCCCATGAACCATGTTTCCAATCCGCTTGAAGGGATTGAGGTTCATGCCCTAGACTTTTTTAATCTGCCAAGCCCTCATATCAAACCCAAGCATATGCTTGCACTCTATCATAAGATTAAAGAGGAAGCTGATAACTATGATGGAGTTGTCATCACACATGGTACAGATACCTTAGAAGAAACAGCCTACTTCCTTGATACCATGAAAATTCCGCCCATCCCCATCGTTCTAACAGGGGCCATGCGTAGTTCAAACGAACTTGGTAGCGACGGTGTATATAACTATCTGAGCGCTTTGCGAGTTGCCAGCGATGACAAAGCAGCCGACAAGGGTGTACTGGTCGTCATGAACGACGAGATCCACGCAGCCAAGTATGTTACCAAAACTCATACGACCAACGTCAGCACCTTTCAAACCCCAACACATGGACCACTTGGCCTCATCATGAAGCAAGAAATCCTCTACTTCAAAACGGCTGAACCTCGTGTCCGGTTTGATCTTGAGCATATTCAAGGTCTGGTTCCCATCATCTCAGCCTATGCAGGTATGACAGACGAGCTGATTGATATGTTAGACTTGGAACAGCTAGATGGCTTAGTCATTCAGGCCTTTGGAGCAGGCAATGTCCCAAAAGAAACAGCTCAAAAGTTGGAAAATCTCCTGCAAAAAGGGATTCCAGTCGCCTTGGTCTCACGATGCTTTAATGGTATTGCTGAACCTGTCTACGCCTACCAAGGCGGAGGGGTGCAGTTGCAACGAGCTGGTGTTTTCTTTGTCAAAGAACTCAACGCTCAAAAAGCGCGCCTCAAATTATTAATTGCCCTTAATGCTGGACTAAAAGGACAGGCTTTGAAAGACTATATGGAAGGCTAATACTCTTCGAAAATTAAATTCAAACCACGTCAGCATCGCCTTGCCGTAGGTATGGTTACTGACTTCGTCAGTTCTATCCACAACCTCAAAGCAGTGCTTTGATCAACCTACGGCTAGTTTCCTAGTTTGCTCTTTGATTTTCATTGAGTATAACTCCTTCTCTAGAAAGCAAATCAGGAAATCTCACGATTCCCTGATTTTTTCTATTTACGTTTTCGTGTAGAGCGGCGTTCTGTCAAACCATGAGGCAAGAGAACTTCACGTTCTTCCAACTCTTCCTTATGCATAATCTTAGTCAACATACGCATGCTGATTGCACCTAGATCATAAAGAGGTTGGGCAATAGTCGTCAAGTTTGGACGAGTGAATCGTGCAATCTGAGAGTCATCTGTCGTGATGATTTCAAACTCTTCTGGCACAGATACGCCATGGTCAGCCAAACCATTCAACACACCTGCCGCCAATTCATCACCTGTTACAACTGCGGCTGTAGCTTGTGATGAAATCAAGCGTTCTGCCAAGGCATAGCCATCGTCATAGCTGTATTTTGATTCGAAGACCAAGCCCTCGCTATAAGAATGTCCCGCTTTTTTCAAGGCTTCCTTGTAACCAATCAAACGAACCTTGCCATTGATATCATCGACGAGTGGTCCACTCACAAAAGCAATCTTTTCGTTTTCTTTGAGAAGATAGCTCACGGCATCAATCGTTGCTTGTTTGTAGTCGATATTTACACTTGGAAGTTGGTGTTCTACATCCACAGTACCAGCAAGAACAACCGGTGTCCGTGAACGAGAAAACTCTGAACGAATCTTTTCAGTCAAGTGATAGCCCATAAAGATAATCCCATCGACTTGTTTTGAAAAGAGAGTGTTAACCACTGAAACTTCCTTTTCATCATCCTCATCACTATTTGCAAGGACAATGTTATACTTGTACATTTCAGCAATGTCGTCAATCCCTTTAGCAAGTGTTGAGAAATAACCATTGGTAATGTTAGGAATCACAACTCCGACTGTCGTTGTTTTCTTGCTAGCCAAACCACGTGCTACCGCATTTGGACGATAGTCCAAGCGATCAATCACTTCTAGGACTTTTTTTCGAGTGTTCTCTTTAACATTCTTGTTGCCATTAACGACACGGCTAACTGTTGCCATTGAAACTCCTGCTTCACGGGCGACGTCATAAATCGTTACTGTATCATCTGTGTTCATTCCGTTTCCTTTCTATAATGAAAATTTCGCTTTCACGCATCTACTTACTCCATTTTATCACTTATTGTAAACACTTTCAAGTATTTTTTAGAGAAACTTTGAAAAAATTTCACAGTTTATTCCCATTTTGAAAAAGCAAGTAGGATTTCTTGATTTTTAAGACATTTTGCTGTATGATAAGGAAAATAAAAGGGGGAGGAAAACATGGCTTTTACAAATACACAGAGACGTTCCGCTAGTTTTGGTGTCGTGACCAGCTTGCCTGATGATGTCATTGACTCTTTATGGTATATTATCGATCATTTCCTGAAAAATGTCTTTGAACTAGAAGAAGAACTTGAGTTTCAACTGCTCAACAATAAGGGGACCATCACCTTCCATTTTTCTAGTCAGCACCTTCCGACTAGCATCGATTTTGATTTCAATCATCCTTTCGATCCGCTTTACCCGCCTAGGGTCCTTGTTTTAGACCTAGACGGCAGAGAAACCATCCTCCTTCCAGAAGAAAATGACCTATTTTAAAAACTCTAGCTTCTCGGCGCAAACTGCTGAGGAACTAGAGTTTTTTTCTAATAAATGGATCGACTAACAACTAGACCATTGGGTTTTGTATACTCTAAATCAAGGTAATCCTGATAAGTCCCTGGCACAATGAAACCTTGGGGACTCAATATATCAGTTCCAGCTTTTCCCACGATAGAGTCTGCTAGCAGAACACAATTGGTACTGAGAACAAAGTAGGTCTTAAACTCGGATGAGCTGAATTTATAGAGGGTCGCATCTGCTTCCTCTTTTAGTTGGTAGGAGTAGGTATGCTTTACCTCTCCCTCTCTTCTTTTCATCAACTGCGAGCTTGGTTCCCAAGGAATTAACAGGTCTTCTATCTCCGCTAAACGCGCTTGGATAGCTGCTTTCTGTTGCTCCGTCAAACTCAGGCCATAAGCAAACAAGGTCTTCTGACTTTCCCTCTTACAGAGCTCGATGTATTTTTCCCGATTGGCCTTAAACAAAACACCGTCTCCAACCATGCCGAATAAACGCTCCGAGTGGGGATCATAGGAACCATAGGAAATAACCTGCCCTTGATAACAAATATCCACATGTCCCATAGCAAGGAAGAAGGAGGTTTCTGAGGTATGAACAAAAATTTCCAGATCAACCGCCTGGTCGTTTTTTCTTTCTGAATGAACTTCCCCTTCTTGGCTTTCATGATTTGACAGCCACTCATTTAGTTTTCGCAAGGTGCTGATAGGAATCAGAGCCGTCACAAAGATCGGCAGAGTCATTCGCATTCGTCGTTTCAGCTTGGGATTGTTTTCT
>NZ_KV821987.1:0-24258 GCF_001815805.1 Streptococcus sp. HMSC072D05 | reverse complement strand
TCCTTTCAAAAAAGAAACCGTCCCGGAGGCTACTGGCTCCTAGCATGAGTAAGTAAAATCCAAGCAAGAGCAATTCAAAATTCGCTGCATCGTGAAAAGGAGAGATGCTATAAAGACCGAATCCTATCATCCATACAGCATCGAAGAGATGATGGAGCCGAGGATGAATGGCATTTTTTCGATAGAGAGACCAAGTCACAAGACTAATGATGCCCGTAAACAGCTGGTAGCTCGCGATGATAAAAACCAAGAGATAGAGGGCAAGGTCTTGCAAGATGATAGAGTCAAACACCAGAGCCGCAACCGCCAGCTTGCCCAAGGTTACAAAGATATTTTCCCGACGTTTTTTATCCTGAAACCAGCGAGTCAACAAGTGCCAAACCGCTGACAAGGAAAAGTAGCCCATCAGCAACTGGTATCCCATTCTCGGAATAACTTGTCCAAATCGGATCAAGAGAAGCCCTAAAACAATAGCAAGTAGTCCCTCCCCGATACTCTTCCACTTGCTATAGGTTTCAGAAAACTTAGGCATTTTCTTGCTCCAACTGGTCAACCAAGTAACGAATTGGTTGTTTTAAGATTGGATGGATAAAATGGGGAGCTATTTCCACTAACGGCTCAAGAACAAAGAGGCGTTCTGCTATATAAGGATGAGGCAATATGAGCTCGTCTGTGTAAATAATCTGGTCCTCCATAAAGAGTAGGTCCAAATCAATCAAACGAGGCCCCCAATGCACCTCTCGAACCCGTCCCATTTCTGACTCAATAGCTAATAATGTTTCTAACAAGACTGGTGCTGGTAGCCAAGTCTCTACTTCAATCACCTGATTGGCAAAGCTATCCTGATCCACACCTCCCCAAGGCTCTGTCGCCAAGACACTGGACTCCTTGAGAATATGGATACCTCGAGCTCGCAGTTTGTCAATAGCTTGTTCCAAGTTGGCTTCCTTATCGCCCATATTGCTTCCTAGGGCGATAAAGGCACGTTGCTTGCGACGGTGGATGGTTACCGAGCAGGTATCTAGTGGTAAATGCACTGGAGCCCATGGTTTTTTTAGTTCCAACTCAATCTCTTGGACAAGAGGATAAGTCTCAAAGGTACGTTCAACTAGTTTGTAGGCTACCGTTTCAATCAAATCCTCAGTGCTTTCCTGAAACCAAGTCGTCCACTGCTGACACAGTTCTCCGTAATGGACAGAAGCTGTCAAATCCAATTCTGTAGCCGCCTTGGTCATATCATAGGATAAGCTTGCGGAAATAACAAACTTCTGCCCCAATTCTTTCTCACTAGGGAAAAGACCATGATAGGCAAAAATTTCCAAATCTTTAATCTGCAGTTGATCCATAACTAGTCCTTTCTAGAAAAATCCGCATGAAGCGGATTATTTTTATACTCAATGAAAATCAAAGTACAAACTAGGAAGCTAGCCGTAGGTTGCTCAAAGCACTGCTTTGAGGTTGTAGATGGAAGCTGACGTGGTTTGAATCTGATTTTCGAAGAGTATTATAGTCCCATTAAACGATAAGCTTGATCTCGGAGGTCCTTATCTGTTTCAAATAGACCGCGAGCTACTGTCGTCAAGGTTGCAGTACCTGGTTTTCTGACACCACGCATGCTCATACACATATGTTCTGCCTCAATAACAACAAAGGCTCCCTTAGCACCCAGATAGTCCATCAAGGCATCAGCAACCTCAATATTCAAACGTTCTTGAATCTGTGGTTTTTTAGAATAAACTTCAACCGTACGGGCAAGCTTGGACAAGCCTGCCACACGGCCATCTGGAATGTAGGCAATGTGCGCTCTACCATAAAATGGCAAAAAGTGGTGCTCACACATAGTATGGAAAAAGATATCCTTTTCCACTACCATATTATCGTCGATAATCTCAAAGGATTTTGACAGGTGTTCCTCAGCAGTTTGGCCAAGACCTGAAAAAATCTCTTGGTACATACGGGCTACACGAGCAGGTGTTTCCTGCAAGCCCTCGCGGTTAGCGTCCTCACCAACAGCCTCGATAATCATTTTTACAGCCGTTTCAATCTTTTGTGTATCCATTCTCGTTTTTCCTCTCCATTAGATAGGTTCTCACTTGGCTCAAGAAATACAAGGAACCCGTGACAATCCTAACTGTTTGTTTCTCTTCATTTTTATCTGTCAATTTCTGCTCTAGAAAATCCGGCCAACTTTGGTAATTGAGATTTCTAGACTTTGCTGTCTTTTTCAGCACGTTTTCATCAGTCGCCCGACTATCGTCAAAATGGGTTAAAGTCAATTGACTATCTGGCACCGTTTCTAGCAAATCCAGCATATCCTCCAAAGCCTTGGTTTTAATGCAAGTAAAGAGGATTTCCTTATGATAATCCGCAAAGCGTTCTTGTAAGGTTGCTAGTAAAGCCTTGATAGCATGGGGATTGTGGGCCCCATCCAAAATCATCAAGGGGTCGCTAAACACGACCTCCAAACGCCCTGGCCATCTGGTCTCTTTCAAAGCTTGAGCAACCAAGTCATTACTTGCCAACTCCCGTCCAGTCTCCTGACAATAAGTGTCTAGGAGAGCAAGCGCCATCCCCGCATTCTCTATCTGATGTAAACCAAGTAGGCCTGTTTGAAAGCGACCTTGTCTGACAGAACTAATATAATCAAAGATTTCGCCTGTCACCACACTCTTTTGGTGACTGACCTGATAATCTTTCCCATAGGCAAGTCTCGGTGCATTTTTATCTTCTGCAATGTAGTCAATCACAGCCAAGGCTTCAGGAACAATATGACCTGTCACTAATGGAATACCTTGTTTGATAATACCAGCCTTCTGCTCTGCTATGGATTCCAAGGTGTCACCAAGTAGGGCCACATGATCCAGTCCAATAGTCGTAATTCCTGTTAAAATTGGCTGACAGACATTAGTACTATCCAGAAGGCCACCCATACCGACTTCCATGATGGCCACATCTACTAGCTCTGAGGCAAAGTAATCATAGGCTATAGCTGTAATTATCTCAAACTCGGTTGTTCCCTGCAAATTATCAGCAGATTCCCCCTCAAGCAAAGACTGATAGTCTGCCATGAGGGCTTCTAGCCTAGTTTCTGGGATGGATTCCCCATTAATGCTAATCTGATCCGTATAATGAATAAGATAGGGCGAGCTGAACACCCCAACTCTCAGCCCTAGGTTTTCCAGCATCTTTTTCAAAAAAGCAATGGTAGACCCCTTGCCGTTGGTCCCTCCGATATGGATGACCTTGAGTTTGAGCTGGGGATTGCCTCGCAGAGCTAGGAGTTCTACCATGCGTTCCAAGCCAAAATGTGGTTGGTCCGTCCGGTAGTGGGCAATCCACTGATTGTTTTCAATTTCGTTCATCTTACTTATATTGTTTTAAATCTAGATTTTCTGCATCATCTGCCAAACGAATGGCTGACGCAATTTCAACTGCCATCCTGTGACTGGCAACATCGTGCACGCGCACCACTTCCACACCCTGTCTCGCAGCGATACTGGTTACATGAGCCGAAGCGGTGTCCCGATTTCGGAAACCGACTTCCGTCTCAGGATTGACTTCAAAGCCATTCTCCTCAAGGATATTGATAACAAACCGCTTGCGCGAAACACCAAGAAAGATTGGATAGCCCTGCTGATGCAATTTATCAAGGTCCCGTAGAAGAAGTAGATTTTCCTTCTTGGTGAGACCAAAACCAATTCCCGGATCCAGCAAAATGTTTTCTCTTGCTATCCCAGCTTGATTGGCTCTCGCTAGTGCTCGTTCAAAGAAAGCCTCCATCAAGTCTTCAATTGGCATTTTTTCAAAGTCAGCTAACTCTTCCTCTGTAAAAGCTTGCCCAAAACCAAAATGAGGAAATATGAGCGAACTAGGGTGCTGAGGTCGAGCCATGACTGGATTAAACATGATGACTACTTTCGCACCAGCCTTAGCAACCACATCCGCCATTTTCTCATCTCCCATGAGACCCGTAATGTCATTTACCAGATTGGCACCAGCAGCCAAAGCAGCCTCTGCCACCTGACTTTTCCAAGTATCGATGGAAATGAGAACATCACTTTCCTCACAGATAGCTTTAATCACTGGAACAACACGCTGGATTTCCTCTTCTATCTCAACATAGCTACTGCCCGGCCGAGTCGATTCTCCACCGATATCAAGCATGCTAGCTCCTTCAGCTATCAATTTACGGGCTTGCTGAAGCGCCTGGTCAACAGCAAAAAACTGACCACCATCCGAAAAGGAATCTGGTGTTACATTGATAATTCCACAAATAGCTGTTTTTGCCTGACTAGCTTTACTGAACATAAGGTCACTCCTCAAGGTTTTTCACCACATTATTTCTCTATTTTACCATAAAAAGAAAAAGATGGATACGCTAGTATTCATCTTTTCCAAGCGGCTAATGGTTTAGAATGATAGACCTAGATTTCTACTAATCAATACCAATAAGGCCAACAAACAAAATGCAATACCATTGAGAATCATATGAAGCAAAATGGACATCTCCAAACGCTCAGTCTTATAGGCTGTCCAAGTCAAAACCGTTGACATTCCTCCATAAATAATCACAGAAGGTAGATTGGTTGGCATATGAAGCAAGGCAAAGACGATTGCACCAACAATAAAACCTAGTTTTTCTTTTCCGCGGAAGATCTTTTTTGGAATAATCCCACGACACAAAATTTCTTCACAAATCGGCGCAATCAAGACTAGTAGGAAGAAAGTTGAAATCAAGGAACTATTCTGAACCAAACCATTCAGTATTGATTGGTTACTGGTTGTTGCCTCATTTGTTAGTCGAAGCAGTAGTGAACCCAAGAGATTTGTCGCAAAAATCACCAGATAACTCAGTACCAAGCGAGCCAAGTCTTTTGCCTTAAAAAAGGATAGATTAAAAGTAGCAAGTTGTGTTTTTCGTGCACCAATAATGAATACAATCAAAACGACTATGGATAGAGCACCTACTAAGAGCCCTGACTGTAAAATCGGAAACTGTTTGTTTGCTAAAAACAAAGCAAGTCCTATGGGAAATTGAGATAGAACAAAAGCTACCAAAAGGATGATCACCCATTTCCCTCTGTTTAAAACCTCTTGCCAAATCGTCTTATCTTTCATGATGTACCTCCTTATAAGAAAAAGGGGAGACTCCCCTTTTTCTATTATACCATTTATAGCGCCATACTGATATAGTTAAGGATAAACAAGGCATCCAAAATCCAAATCATCACGTGCACATCCTTGGCTTGACCTTTGACAACTTTTGTCAAGGTATATGTCAAGAAACCAACAGCAATCCCTTGTGTGATAGAGTAGCTGAATCCCATAAAGATAGATGTGAAGAAGGCAGGAACCGCTTCAGCCATATCATCCCAAGGGATATTTTTCAAGTTAGAAAGCATCATGATTCCGACGATGATCAAAATTGGTGCTGTTGCAGCTGTCGGAACAATCGCTAGAAGTGGGCTAAAGAAGCTAGATAGAGCAAAACAGATCGCAACCACTAGGGCTGTCAAACCAGTACGTCCACCAGCACCGATACCAGCCGCAGATTCAACATAGGTCGTAACGTTTGAAGTACCTGCAATGGCACCTACCGAAGTTGCCACCAAGTCAGAGTATAGAGCCTTGTCCAATTTAGCGGACTCATGGTTTTCCCCACTTGTCGCAACAATACCAACTTTTTCACCAGTACCGATAAGAGTACCGATTGTATCAAAAATATCCGTTAGTGAGAAGGCAAGAATAGCCATCAAGGTTTCTGGTAAACGCGAAGTGTTTGAAATCAAAGATCCTAAACCTTCTGAACCAAGAGCAGCACCAAACAAAGTTCCTAAATCATTAACCGCTGCTGAAAGATTGTTGCTAGCAAAGTCAATCCCTGATAATTTGACAACACCAACAGCAATGGCAAGCACAGTCGTTGTTAAAATAGAAAGAATGATTCCACCCTTGATGCCTTTAACAACAAAGAAAATGGTAATAGCCAAACCTGCAAGAGCCACCAATACGGCTGGAGTATTGAAGTCTACCAATCCTGGAACAGCTGCGGAGTTTGCAGTAAGTGCAGCTTGAGCCTTGTCTGCTCCTTCACCTGCTACCGTATAAGTACCTGGATCGATTGAGAATTTCAAGAGACCAGCATTCTTAATTCCAACATAGGCAAGGAAAACACCAATACCAGCCGAAATAGCTGAACGAAGTGTTGTTGGAATAGATTCGATGATCATTTTACGAACATTTGTTAAGGTAATAATCAGTGAAATAATTCCACAAATGAAGACCATACCAAGAGCCTCTTTCCAAGTATAGCCCATCCCAAATACAACTGTAAATGTAAAGAAGGCATTTAGTCCCATACCTGGTGCTTGTGCGTACGGCAAATTAGCATAGAAAGCCATCATCAAAGTACCTACTACAGAACCGATAATCGTTGCCAAGAACACACCTTGAACAGGCATACCCGTTTGGGAAAGCATTTGAGGGTTTACAAAGAGAATATAACTCATTGCAAAGAATGTTGTTAAACCAGCAAGCACCTCTGTACGGACATCTGTCCCGTGCTCTTTTAGTTTAAATAGTTTGTCCATCTTTAATCTCCTTTTGTTTTTTACGAACAATATTAGTATTATATCATTTATCATTCACCTTTTCAATATGTTTGTTTGATTTATTTAATAAATCAAAGCAACTGTAGTTTTTGTTCTTATCTGCTTTTCTTCCTTCTTTTTGATATAATAGTAGACATCTTATCTGGAAACGACTAGGAAGGTTTATATGACTAAAAAAATTATCGCAGTCGATTTGGACGGAACCCTGCTAAATAATGAAAGCAAGCTCTCCGATTTCACCAAAGAGACGATCAAAAAAATTTCAGAAAAAGGACACCATGTCATCATCACGACAGGCCGTCCGTATCGTATGGCAAAAGACTTCTATCGTGAGCTAGAATTGCATACTCCCATGATTAACTTTAACGGCTCCCTTACCCATCTACCAGGACAGACTTGGGAGCATGAAAAGTGCCTGACCTTGGACAAAAAATACCTCCTAGACATGGTCAAGCGCACGGAGGACATCCAGGCTGATTTTATTGCGGGAGAATATCGAAAAAAATTCTATATCACGACACCGAATGAAGAAATTGCAGATCCTAAACTATTTGGCGTAGAGAACTTCCGGCCAGAAAATCAATTCAAACCTGAACGAGTAACCAAAGATCCCAACTGCATCCTCTTGCAAACAAGGGCTGAAGACAAATACGCTTTAGCGGACGAGATGAATCGTTTTTATCAGCACCAACTAGCTATCAATACCTGGGGCGGGCCCCTCAACATCCTCGAGTGTACTCCCAAGGGTGTAAACAAGGCTTTTGCTCTAGAGTACTTGCTCAATGTGATGAATCGTGATAAAAAAGACTTAATCGCCTTTGGTGATGAGCATAATGACACTGAAATGTTGGCATTTGCAGGCAAGGGATATGCTATGAAAAACGCCAATCCTGCTCTTCTTCCATATGCAGACGAACAACTTCCTCTGACCAACGAAGAAGATGGAGTTGCCCGCGCTTTACAAAATTTATTCTTATAAAAGGGAAGATTGCATGGTCGCAATCTTTCCTTTTTGTTTTCATTTTATTTTCACTAAAGCGGCTTATTTTCTGTATTTTTATATTAAATTTTCTATTACCATTTTCATTTATCTCTCAAAAAACATTGATATATTAATATTTTTAAAAAGTCATTCTATGAAAACTTTTACATCTTTTTAGAAAAAGTAGTTGATTTTTATATGAAAACGGTTTATACTTAAAGTTAGGCTTAAAGTTTTCTTAAACATACAGTCAAACATTTTATAAGGAGGAATGACAATAATGAGTATCGGAATCATTATTGCGAGCCACGGCGAATTTGCTGCGGGTATTCATCAGTCAGGATCTATGATCTTTGGTGAACAAGAAAAGGTTCAAGTTGTAACCTTTATGCCAAATGAAGGTCCAGATGACCTTTACGCTAAATTCAACAACGCTGTGGCTGCATTTGACGCAGAAGATGAGGTTCTAGTATTGGCTGACCTTTGGAGTGGATCTCCATTCAACCAAGCTAGCCGCGTGATGGGAGAAAGTCCAGAACGTAAGTTTGCCATCATCACAGGACTTAACTTGCCGATGTTGATCCAAGCCTACACTGAGCGCCTTATGGACGCTACTGCAGGTGTGGATAAAGTCGCTGCGAATATCATTAAAGAAGCCAAAGATGGCATCAAGGCTCTTCCAGAAGAGCTTAACCCAGTTGAGGAAGGGGCTAGTGCTGCGGCTGCTCCAGTTGCCCAAGCTGCTATTCCAGAAGGAACTGTTATCGGAGACGGTAAATTGAAAATCAATCTTGCCCGTCTTGACACACGTCTTCTTCACGGACAAGTCGCAACTGCTTGGACACCAGATTCAAAAGCAGACCGTATCATCGTTGCTTCAGATAACGTTGCAAACGACGAGTTGCGTAAAGAATTGATCAAGCAAGCTGCTCCTAACGGAGTAAAAGCGAACGTTGTACCAATCAAAAAATTGATTGAGGTTGCAAAAGATCCTCGTTTTGGTAACACACATGCTCTTATCTTGTTTGAAACACCTCAAGATGCCCTTCGTGCCATCGAAGGTGGCGTGCCAATCAAGACCCTTAACGTTGGTTCTATGGCCCACTCAACAGGTAAAACAATGATTAACAACGTCTTGTCTATGGACAAAGATGATGTTGCAACATTTGAAAAAATGCGTGACCTCGGTGTTGAATTTGATGTACGTAAAGTACCAAACGACACGAAAAAAGATTTGTTTGACTTGATTAAGAAAGCAAACGTTCAATAATTTTAATCTGTTTTATCATTTTTGAAAACAGGATTAAATACTTTATTAAAACTAAATAGAAAAGGAATAAAACCATGTCAGATATTTCAATCATTTCTGCTATCTTGGTTGTAGTTGTTGCCTTCCTTGCAGGTCTTGAAGGTATCCTCGACCAATTCCAATTCCATCAACCAATCGTCGCATGTACCCTTATCGGACTTGCAACTGGTAACCTCGAAGCAGGGGTTATGCTTGGTGGATCTCTTCAAATGATCGCCCTTGGTTGGGCAAACATCGGAGCTGCTGTAGCTCCTGACGCTGCCCTTGCATCTGTTGCCGCAGCGATCATCTTGATCAAAGGTGGTAACTTTACTACTGATGGTATCGCCGTTGCAACAGCAACAGCTATCCCTCTTGCCGTAGCTGGACTTTTCTTGACTATGATTGTTCGTACAATCTCAGTTGCCTTAGTTCACTCAGCTGATGCTGCTGCTAAAGACGGAAACATTGCAGCTGTTGAGCGTGCTCACTTTGTTGCACTTCTTCTTCAAGGTCTTCGTATTGCAATCCCTGCTGCCTTCCTTATCGCTATCCCTGCTTCTGCTGTTCAAGACGCTCTTGGTTTGATGCCAGACTGGTTGAACGGTGGTATGGCTGTCGGTGGTGCTATGGTCGTTGCCGTAGGTTATGCTATGGTTATCAACATGATGGCAACTCGTGAAGTATGGCCATTCTTCGCTATCGGTTTTGCTCTTGCAGCAATCTCTCAATTGACTTTGATTGCCCTTGGTGTCATCGGTGTTGCCCTTGCCTTCATCTACCTTAACCTTACAAAACAAGGTGGAAACGGTGGCGGCGGAGCTGCGACTTCTAACGACCCAATCGGTGATATCCTAGAAGACTACTAGAAAGGGGAACAATCATGGCTGAAAAAATTCAATTATCAAAATCAGATCGTCAAAAAGTTTGGTGGCGTTCACAATTCCTTCAAGGTTCTTGGAACTACGAACGTATGCAAAACTTGGGTTGGGCTTACTCTTTAATCCCAGCTATCAAAAAATTGTACACTAAAAAAGAAGACCAAGCGGCTGCTCTTGAGCGTCACCTTGAGTTCTTCAACACTCACCCATACGTAGCTGCTCCAATCATGGGGGTTACCCTTGCACTTGAAGAAGAGCGCGCTAACGGTGTAGAAATCGACGACGCGGCTATCCAAGGGGTTAAGATCGGTATGATGGGACCTCTTGCTGGTATCGGTGACCCAGTATTCTGGTTTACAGTTCGTCCTATCCTTGGAGCCCTTGGTGCATCACTTGCTGCATCTGGTAACATTGTTGGTCCCCTTCTCTTCTTCTTTGGATGGAATGCTATCCGTATGGCCTTCCTATGGTATACACAAGAGTTCGGTTACAAAGCTGGATCTGAAATCACTAAAGACATGTCTGGTGGTATCTTAAAAGACATCACCAAAGGAGCATCTATCCTTGGTATGTTCATCCTTGCCGTTCTTGTACAACGTTGGGTATCTATCAACTTCACTATCAACCTTCCAGGCAAACAATTGTCAGAAGGTGCCTACATCAACTTCCCAGAAGGTCCTGTTACAGGAGCTGAGTTGAAGGGCATTCTTGGTCAAGCGCTTAGTGGTATGAGCCTAGATAGAGTTCAACCACAAACGCTTCAAGGTCAGTTGGACTCATTGATTCCAGGATTGATGGGACTTCTCCTTACTTTCCTTTGCATGTGGTTGCTTAAGAAAAAAGTATCTCCAATCACAATCATCCTTGCCCTCTTTGCAGTTGGTATCGCAGCTCGTTTCTTCGGTATCATGTAATCTCGGTGAGAATATATAAACAAAAAAGAATCAGGATTAAACCTGATTCTTTTTATGTATCAACTTTTTCTCCTAGTAAGATAATGAAAGCACCCAATCACCACTGCTAGTATGGCAACATAGAGTAGCTGTTTGGCTTCTAAAGGCACAAAAGCTCCCTGTAGGATAAAAGTATTGGCAAGTACACCAACAAGGGCTGCAAGGCTCAAAAACGTGAGCAAAAGCATCTTGTATCGATTAAAAGGCAAGCTGACCTTGGCAACTAGACACAGACCATTGATCAGGGCAAGGAGGAAGCAAATAAATTTGACCTGACCTGGGACAGTGATAAAGAAATTGGTCAAAAGAACACTAGCAACCAGAACGCCACCACCAATCGCCGCGTTGGTTAGGATATCTCTCATAAAGTGAGTGCTAACCTTTTCTTTATTGGACTCAAAAGTCAGGAAGAAGGATGGAATCCCAATCGTAATGGCTGAAATGATTGTAAACTGAATGGGGATAAAGGCAAATTCCAAACCAAATACCACACTCAAAATGGCAAAAACGATGGAGAAGAAGGTCTTTGTTAGAAAAAGAGAGGCTACCTTTTGGATGTTGTTAATGACCCGGCGTCCTTCCATCAAGATATCATAAAATACTGCAAAGTCATCTGTGAGAAAAACAATATTGGAGACGCTTTTTGCTGCACTGGTGGCTCCATTCATAGCAAAACTAATATCTGCTTTTTTGAGAGCCAGAACATCATTGACACCATCACCACTCATGGCGACTGTTTTCCCAGCATTCTGCAAAACGGTCACCATCTTTTCTTTCTGCTCTGGTGTCACGCGACCAAAGATATCATGCTCCAAAACCACTCTTTCAAAGTTCTCATCACTCACCTTGGTCATATCAATCGCACGGGCTTCTTCTTTAAAACCTGCCTTACGAGCAACCCCATATACAGCCACATGATTATCTCCACTGATAATCTTTACTTCCACTCCCTGAGACTCGAAATAGTCAAAGGTTTCCTTGGTATTATCCTTAATCTCATCTGACAGAACGACGTTACCTAGTAATTCCATATTGGCTGGGGTAGTAATCTGGTCCTTGCTATGAGCGAGTGTCAAGATTCGAAAACCTTGCTGTTTTAGATGTTCATAGTAAGGATCCATCGGCTGGGTAAAGCCTAGAAATTCATAAGCACCGAAGAAATAGGTCCCACCCTCTTTTACTTGGACAAAGGAATACTTGTTTTTACTTGAAAAGGCACCAACTTCTTGAACTTCCCATTTTTTCTCACAGGTTAAGTAAGTCTTCAGAGCTCGGGAAGTTGCATTTTCATCTTCGAAATAAGCCAAATAAGAAGACAGTTTCTCTGCTACATTAGCATCCATTTCTTGGACCTTCATATTCCCCGTCGTGATAGTTCCTGTTTTATCAAAACAAAGAACATCTACTCGCGCCAAGGTCTCTACACAGTATAGCTCCTGCACTAGAACCTTCTTTTTAGCCAACTTCATGGCCGCTACCGCAAGGGAGACGCTAACCAAGAGAATCAAGCCCTCTGGAATCATGCCGACCAAGGCGCCAGAACTTCCCAAGACAATTTCAATATAAGTCCGCCCTAGACTAAAACCTCTGACATAGAGCAGAATGGCAACTGGCACCAGCAAGATGGAGACGATTTTTAAAATCTTATCCATGTAATCGCGTAGTTGAGAAGGGTATTTTTTGAATTCCTTGCTGGATTTTGCGAGTTTGTTGATATAACTATCGGGTCCGACCGCCGTCGCCGTGACCAGACAAGTACCGCTAACGACATTGCTTCCGCTCATCAGCTTGTCACCTGCTGTTTTAAAGACTGAATCACTCTCACCAGTCAGCAAGGACTCATCCACTTCGATCGTTCCTTCAAGCACTTCTGCATCGACAGGTACCTGATCTCCCAGATTGAGATGCAGATATTCCCCCAGAACGATGTCTTCTGGATCAATCTCGATCGTTTGACCATCTCGATTGACCTTGTACTTACTTTTACCAAGCAAACTTAGCTTTTCCAAAGCATTTTTTGAACGCACTTCTTGGAAAATCCCGATAGCTGTATTGATAGCAATCACACCTAAAAAGAGCATGTTCTCAAATCGCAAGGTTGTGGCTACCAGAACTGCCAGAGCCAGGTTCATGGCATTAAAGAAGGTAAAGATATTTGAAACGACGATTTCCTTGGTTGTTTTGTAGGGTTTAATGTCGCTGATATTTCGTTGACGATCCTTGATGTCTTGACTGCTTAAATACTTCATTTCTACTCCGATATCCTTTTGTACTACTATAGTAACACATATCTTTTTCTCTGTCACTTAAAGACTCAAAATAAGGAGAACTCCCTTGGCAAGCATCACCTATCGCCACTTCAAGAAGAACTTAAAAAGAGGCTAGGATTCCCCTAACCTCTTTTCTTTATGCTTTATTCTGCCAAGGCTCCCATTGGATCCCATGGTGCAAGTACGATTGGTTCTGCTTCATAGGCAGCTTGTTCTTCTGCTGTCAGCAATTCTTTACGGACAACGATTTGGTAAGTGTATTCGTCCATCCAAGCGTCTGAGGCGACAAAGTAACCATCTGCACCGACCTTGTCTCCCCATGAGTTTTCAACCTTCCACTTGGTTGACTTGCCATTTTCGTCCAAGTCCACACCTGTCAAGACCATGGCGTGGGTCATCAAACTTTCGCTGTAGTCCAAACGTCCAGCCTTGTCTTGAGTGAGTTGAATATCCATGCTTGATTCAAAGTCATAAACATCAGTCGCAAGGATTCCAGCTTTGCGGTTGCTGAGCTGGCCGACATCTGAACCAAACCAAACAGTTTCTCCTGTTTGCATTTGGGCAATCGCCAATTCTTTTAAGCGCTCCATTGGTACGTTGATGTAACGAACTGCACGGCTACCAACCACATTTCCCAACATCTCAACTGTGTAAGATTTACCGTAAGGCTTGTCAGCAGTTGGAGCATTGATAACAGAAACGTAGTCTTCTAGAGGAAGATTGACATATTTCTTGTAAAACTCTTGTGGCGTGATACCCTTTTCGCTTTGGTAGTTATCATCCTTATCGCGATAAGCAAAGTCAAATTTACGCGGTGGAAGACCTAGTGACATAGCAAGGAAGTTAAAGATTTCTTGCAAGAGGTCTTCTTTCTTAGCTTGAACAGTCGCTTGGTCAGCACCAGAAGCGAGCAAGTCACGCAAGATTTGGGCATCTTGGCGAAGCAATTTGTTAAGAATTGCATTGAGCTCACGGCTATTACTAGATGAAACAGACTCAGGGTAAACTGACTTAGGAACGACACCATATTTTTCAAAGAGGGCCACGACCATATCCCACTGTCCACCGTCTTGTTGTGGAGTTTGGAGTAGGAAGCTAACCTTACGGCTCGTCAATTCTTGATCTGCAGTCGCAATGACTTGCTCCAAGAACCAGTTAGATTTTTCATACTTGTCCCAGAAGAAAGTGTGGGCTTGTGACAATTCAAAGTTTTCCAATTTATATTGAGAAATGAGTTTGTGACGGAAGGTGTTGAGAGCTGCAAACATCCAGCAACGACCAGACGCTTTCTGGTTAGTAACCTTGTCCTTGGTCAAATCCAATGAGAAAACAGGTGCATTGTCTACATGACTTTGGCGACGTTCTAGAGCTGCAAAAATTCCATTGTGGCTGGCAGCATTTTCAATTGCTTGGTATTTGACATTTGCTTCATAGTTGGCAAATAGTTTATCTGTAAATGATTCTTGAATCGCGTTCATAGATTCCTCCTTTTATTCTACTGTCTATTATAACTCTTTTCACAAAGGAAGCAACTGAAAAATGAAAAAGGCAGGGACTTTCTCCTCACCTTTTCTAACATAATCCAAACTAAGCAATACTAGCAAGGAGAACTTCTAACTCCTCCTTGGTCAAGCGACGCCATTCTCCTCGTTTCAAATTCTCATCCAAAACTAGAGTCCCCATGGCCAAACGTTGTAGGTCCACTACTTCCTTCCCGCAGTATGCTACCATGCGTTTGACTTGATGAAATTTTCCTTCTCTAATAGTCACCCGAACCTGGCTCTCATCCTTATATGAATCCACTGACAAAATCTCCAGTTTGGCCGGCTGGCAGGTAAAGTCCTTGAGCGGAATACCCTTGGCAAATGCATCCACATCTTCTTGGGTCATAATACCTTTGACTTGAGCCAAATAGGTCTTATCCACATGACGTTTTGGTGAAAGAAGAGCATGGGCAAGCTGGCCGTCATTGGTCAAAAGCAGGAGGCCATGCGTGTCAATATCCAAGCGCCCTACTGGAAAAACTTCCTTGGTTCGAGCAATATCATCCAACAAGTCCAACACTGTTCTGTGTTTAGAATCCTCAGTCGCTGAAATGACTCCTTGGGGCTTGTTCATCATGTAGTAGACAAACTCTTCATACTCCAGCACTTGGCCATCAAAGCGAATCTCATCTCTTTCCTCATTGATCTGCAGTTTAGCTGACTTTTCTTTTTTACCATTTACCGTCACGCGCCCAGCCTTGAGCAAATTTTTGACCTCCGTCCGACTCCCTACAGCGCAGGCAACTAAAAATTTATCTAATCTCATAGAACTATTATATCATACTCAAAAGGAAGCTGGCTCAATGACCAACCAACTATGCACCCTTAAAGCCAATGATTCTCAGTCACCAACGTTTTTATCCACTAATTTTTATAAACTACATAGAAAATTTTTCATCTCATTTTTTCATCTCATTAAAGTGAACTTTGTCCATGCTCTCTATGATTTGCATTAAGGTTTTACTATTTTGCACTATTTCATCCGCTCTAATTGGTCGGTGTGACAAGACGTTTATAAAAGTAAGCAACTCTCCCAGCTTACGCTTCTTGTTGTTCCCTAATGTTTTTCCTGTAGCTTCATAGTATAGAGATTCTATTTCGGCTTGATTAGACTTTTGTGGAAGAAGATTCGTTTTTTTAAAGTTTAAAAATTCTTCAAAAATACGCCTCATACTATTAGCCGCGTGATAAATCTCGCACTGTTCCAATTCATCTGTATATTTATCTTTCAATATATAGATTTCTTGAAATAATTTCTTATACGGAGCAATATTCCCTTGACAAGTTCGTATTTCGCTATAAAAATTGTTACTTGAATTTTTATATATTTCAAAAATTCCGTAATTAGTGTCCGCAGTTTTTATTCCATATGTAATTTGACAAAAATCATTCCAAGAATGAGTAAGTAAAAATATTTGAGGAAAATTTTCGGACAGTATCTTTTTAACTATCTCTAAAACATAGAACTTATTAGAATCATCAAGACTTGATATCGGATCATCTATTACTACAAGTTTAATTTCAGGCTTAAATTTTTTCTGCTCTTTATCACTGTATAATTCAAAGTAAAAATACAATAATGCTAAAAGGTTTTTCTCTCCCTCACTGATATTATCAATTGTTAGGTCGCAATCTTCAAGGGTATGTCTCAAATAATAATTATTGTCCTTTAAGCTTAATGTAATCTGAATTCCTAAACTACTTAACACTTCGTTTAAGAAATCCATAAAATCAATATATTCAGATTTGCTTTCTTCTAAAGTTCGTATTTCCCCTAAAAGTTCCTTATTTCTATTTTCAATTTTCTCAATTTCTGCTTCATTTTTTTGAATATTTTTAATTTTTTCTGAAATATTGGCTTCTTCGATAGCAATTGCAATTGTTCCCTTCGTAATTCTTTCAATATTGCCGATTGAAGTATTTATTTCGTCTAACTTTTTCTTATGTATATCCTGAATTTCTTTGGATCTTTTACTGACTTCTTTTTCAAATTCTAAAATATAATCTTCTATTTTT
Organism: Streptococcus sp. HMSC072D05; assembly: GCF_001815805.1. Lineage (GTDB taxonomy): Bacteria > Bacillota > Bacilli > Lactobacillales > Streptococcaceae > Streptococcus. Next base: position 7,713 of record NZ_KV821987.1, on the reverse strand, counting down.
ATTGATTTATCCATATTTAGAATCTTTCTTTCAATTTCCTCCATAAGATGAGTGGTATATTCTAAATAATCAAAATTAAATATTTTATCTATCTCTTCTTTAGAACATCCAAGAACAGATAAATTCCCCTTAATTCTTTCAGCATTATCAATGTTTTTTATATTACTATCTAAACACTCCTTAATTGCTTCTAATCTAAAGATATCTTTCTGCTTAGAATCTTCTTTATATCTTCTAATAGAATCTTTTACATCTTCAAGATTAAAATTATTATGACAGAACTTACATATAGTATCCGATTCATCATGTAACGAAACACCTTTCTCCAGCCATCTAATTACCTCAGAAGTCGGTATGTCACTGGTCAGTATATATTTTTTTTGCAAAGCATCGAATAAAAATTCTTTATCATCAGCAAGAATCTCTTGTATTTTCAGTTCGGGAAGTTGAGTCCTTGTTATTCTATCTTTTTCCTTTTCCAACTCATCACTGTCAGCAATAAACCTTTTAATATACTCTCGATTGTTCACTTTTAGTGCATTTTCTAAATCTGCCGAGTATTGTTCTATGACTTCTTCAACTTTAAGTTTAGATTGCTTTTTATTGATATTTGCAGTTCCTTTTTTATTATCGTGAATACTATCAATCTTTTCTCGAATAGTCTGCCGGTTTTGAGTATTTTTCTTTTTTCGCTCCGTAACGTCTTCTATTTGTTTTTGTAATTCTGCAATCTCTTTTGCGATATCTGCATCTTTTTTACTAAAAGAAACTTTAATTCCCCTAATAGTAGAGTCACTATTATCTAATAACAATCGATTTTTTACATAGTCTCTATTAAAAAATCGAATTGACTCTTCCGTGGTATCTTTTTTAGAGTATTCCTCAACGATCCCTTTAGACAGTGAACTCTTTCCCCTACCATTATAGCCAAACAGTATATTTTTCTGTTTGAAGAACTTCTCTGGAGTAGAATAATTTTTAAACGACTTATAAGTGTAATTTTTAATGGCTTCAATCATAATATAAACCTCCTTGTTATTATATTATAACACATTTTTAAAGAGTATCTGTTCGCATTATCTATAAAAAATACTTGGCACTTCCTCTATAGCGAGTAATGAGGAGCTCATCAAATAAAGCATGGAAGATTTATATAGAGAAATTCGATAAAAATATAGAAACTATCTAGCTTACCAATTTTGCGAAACTATGAAATTATATCATACTCAAAAGGAGGCTGGTACAATGACCAACCTCCTTTTCTTTTCATACTCTTCAAAAATCTCTTCAAACCGCGTCAACGTCCATCTGCAACCTCAAAACAGTGTTTTGAGCTGACTTCGTCAGTTCTATCAACAACCGCAAAGCAGTGCTTTGAGTAGCCTACGGCTAGTTTCCTAGTTTGCTCTTTGATTTTCATTGAGTATCAGATTTAAGAAATTAACTTCCTCGTCTCCAGAAAATAGCTAAGACAACCATAGCACCTAAAACAGCTGGAACAATAGCTATCCCCGCTAGGTTTGGACCCCAAGTCCCAAAGAGCAGGTGCCCCAAAGAAGCACCAATCCAGCCGAGAAACATTTTCCCAAAGCATCCCATGCTTTCTCCGCGATTGGTTAAAGCACCTGCCAAGAGTCCCACTAGGAGACCAACAAACATACTTCCAAGCATAGCTTCTCCTTAAATTGCCCAGTCTCCATTACGGAAGAGTGGTACGCGTGTTCCATCCTCACGGATACCATCGATATCCATTTGATTCGAACCAATCATAAAATCCACGTGAACATCTGAACGGTTAAGTCCAGCAGCTTCAAGCTCTTCTTCGCTCATCTCTGCACCACCAACAACGCTAGTCGCATAGGCTGCACCGATAGCCAAGTGGTTTGAAGCATTCTCATCAAAAAGGGTGTTAAAGAAGGTAATCCCTGACTGAGAAATTGGGCTTGGATCTGGTACCAAGGCACATTCACCCAAGGCACGTGCACCCGCATTTTCAAAGACAAGGTCCTTCATGACCTGATCACCCTTTTCAGCAGTAATGTCTACGATTTGACCATCCTTGAAGGTTACTTTAATACCTTCGATGATATTTCCGTTGTAGCTAAGTGGTTTTGTAGAGGTTACATAGCCATCTGCACGACGGAAGTCAGGCGCTGTAAAGACTTCTTCTGTTGGCATATTTGGCAAGAATCCTTCTCCCTGTGCATTGATAGCACCAGCTGATTCCCAAACGTGGTTCTTTGGCAAACCAAGAGTCAAATCTGTCCCTGGCGCTGTGTAGTGAAGGGCTGAGAATTGTTCTTTATTGAGCATTTCTGCCTTGCTCTTGAGGATGGCTGCATGTTCTTCCCAAGCCTTAACTGGATCTTCTTCGTAGACTCGGCAAGTTTTGAAGATTTGATCCCAAAGAAGATCCACTGCTTCTTCATCGCTCGCAGCATTTGGAAAGACTTTCTTAGCCCATTCAAGTCCAGCTGCAGCTGCTACAGTCCAGCTAACCTTGTTGGATTGCGTTGCGATACGCATTGGCTTCATCGCAAGTCCCATAGCTTTGGCAGAAGCTGAAAGCTTGTCAGCATCCACTCCGTTCAAGGCACCTGGGTCAGAAGAACGGACACCGAGACGGCTAGCCTTGTTTTCCAAGAGGTAGTTCATCTCAGCAATCTTGTATTCTGGTACATTGTCCAAACGCTCTATTGGCGCGTGGAGGAATTTCTCGCGATTTACAAAGTCATCTGCCCATTGAACGATAACTTCGTGTGCTCCAAGTGCATAAGCTTCTTTGACGATTAAGTGAGCCAACTCACGTTGCTCCACATCGATAGAGAGAGCCAAAGTGTGACCCGGTTGCACATTCACACCGTTTGCAACCAAAAGCTTAGCGTATTTTTCTAGATTTTCTTTAAAATTTGGTAAAACCATTCTATTCTTCCTTTTCTTTTGTTATTTTTCCTTCAGAGCAGAAAATAATCCTGCTAAAGCAATGGCACCAGACAAGAGCGCTGTCGATAGGATAATTGTTTCATCTGCCAGCTCTAGCTGATAGTCAAAAACCTTTCAGCTGGTTTATCTTCCGCAAAAATCCTAAGCTTCATAAAGATGTTCTCCATTCTAATTCTTAAAATAACTCATCAAACAAACTCAACTGGTTATCCTCTGGCATATTACCGAGAATCCCCATTTCATCCATCTTCTCAACCAAGGTAGATGAGAGTCCGCCACGCTTGCGCAGTTCTGTCTTAGAGAGGAACTCACCCTCTTCACGCGCACGCACCAACTGCTTAGCAACGTTCTCTCCCAGACCATCCATTGCTACAAATGGTGGGATGAGGGTATTTCCATCAATGATGAATTCAGTCGCATCACTACGGTATAGATCTAACTTGCCAAACTTAAAGCCGCGTTCCCACATTTCATTGACAATCTCAAGAGTGGTATAGAGGTCAATCTCCACATTAGAGGCTTCATTATTCTTCCGTTTCTCAGCGATTTCTTCCATTCTACGCTTAATGGCATCCAAGCCCGCACCCATGGTCTTGATATCAAAGGCCTTGGCGCGGATAGAGAAGTAAGCACAGTAATAATAAATGGGATGGTGAACCTTGAAGTAGGCTACACGCAAGGCCATCATAACGTAGGCTGCCGCATGGGCCTTAGGGAACATATACTTGATTTTTCCACAGGATTCGATATACCACTCTGGCACCTTATTGGCCTTCATGGCTTCGATATAGCCATTTCTCTCCTCTTCGGAGATCTTCAGCCACAAGCCCTTACGTACCCGTTCCATGATGGTAAAGGCCATCTTAGGTTCAAGACCCGCATGCATGAGGTAAACCATGATGTCGTCCCGACAACCGATAACGGTTGATAGGTCCGCAATTCCTTGCTTGATCAAATCCTGGGCATTTCCCAACCACACATCAGTACCGTGGGATAATCCAGACAACTGAAGCAACTCTGCAAAAGTCGTCGGATGCGTCTCGTCTACCATCCCACGTACAAAGTTGGTTCCAAACTCTGGAATCCCCAGCATACCCGTCGGCGTACCGATTTGCTCAGGCGTCACACCTAGCACATCAGTTCCAGAAAAGAGGGCCATGACACCTTCATCATCCATAGGAATTTCATTAGGGTCAATCCCAGACAAGTCCTGTAATTTCCGAATCATGGTCGGATCATCATGCCCCAGTACATCGAGTTTGAGGACATTCTCATCGATATCATGGAAGTTAAAGTGAGTCGTCTGCCATTCAGCCGTCACGTCATCCGCTGGATACTGAACAGGCGTAAAGTCGTAGACATCCATGTAGTTTGGAATAACAACGATTCCTCCTGGATGTTGTCCTGTAGTCCGCTTAACACCAGCCGCACCTTGAGCAAGACGCTCCACCTCTGCATCACGATAAAACTTCCCGTAGTCTCTCTCATAGCCCTTTACAAAGCCATAGGCAGTCTTGGCAGCCACCGTACCAACCGTTCCTGCACGGAAGGCATATTCCTCACCAAAGATATCACGTACATCCAAGTGGGCGCTAGGCTGATCTTCTCCCGAGAAGTTCAAGTCAATATCAGGAACCTTGTCTCCATCAAAACCAAGGAAGGTCTCGAAAGGAATATCCTGTCCATTTTTGCTAAGTTTATGACTACAGTTTGGACAATCCTTATTGGGCATATCAAAACCTGAACCATAAGAACCATCGGTGATAAACTCGCTGTACTGACACTGACCACAGACATAGTGAGGAGATAGAGGATTAACCTCCGTAATCCCAATCATAGTCGCAACAAAACTGGACCCAACAGACCCACGAGAGCCAACCAAGTAGCCCCGTTCATTGGAACGTTGCACCAGCATCTGCGATGCCAGATAAATCACGGCAAATCCATTCCCCAGAATAGAAGTCAATTCTTTTTCAATCCGCAAATCAACAATATCTGGCAGCGGATTTCCATAAATTTCAAAAGCTTTCTTATAGGTTAGCTCAGCGACCGTTTCTTCCGCCTTGTCGATGAAAGGTGTGTACAAGTCACCCTTAACAACCTCAACAGGTTCAAAAATATCTGCCATGGCATTGGTGTTTTCAATGACTAATTTGCGTGCTAAATCTTCTCCCAAGAAAGCAAATTCATCCAACATTTCATTGGTCGTTCTAAAATGAGCCTTCGGTAGCGGTGCTGGTTGGGCATGTTCACCATGACCGATGGTTCGGTTAATCATAGCCCCCTGGCCCAAACTACGGACGATAATTTCACGGTAAATCTCTTCTTCCGGTTCGATATAATGGACATTTCCCGTAGCCAGAACAGGCTTGCCAAGACGGTCCCCAACCTCTATCAAACTCTTGATAATAGTCTGGAGTTCCTCCATATCCTTGACCTGCTCCTTGGCAATCAAGGGAGCATAGATAGCTGGTGGCATGACCTCGATAAAGTCATAATACTTGGCCACCTCGACCGCCACATCCACACCTTGGGAAACGACAGCATCAAAAACTTCACCCTCAGAGCAAGCTGACCCTAAAATCAATCCTTCTCGATGGGCATCTAGAACTGTTCTCGGTATCCGTGGTACCCCTTCAAAATACTTGGTGTTAGACAAAGAAACCAGCTTAAAAATATTTTTTAGACCTACCTGATTCTTGACATAAATAGTCGCATGCTTGATCCGAGCTTTTTTATAAGAATCTGGACTGATTAGATCAATATTGAGTCTAGCCAGATCGGTCACACCATGTTTTTCTGCTACCTCTTTGATAAAGATGAAAAGCAGACGACCAGTAGCTTCCGCATCATAATTAGCCATGTGGTGGTGTTCAAGTGCTACACCAAAACGCTTAGTCAAAGGTCCCAAACCATGGCGTTTATACTCCGGATAGAGGTTTCTAGCAAACTCCAGCGTATCGATAACTGGCTGGCTAATCTTAGGCAGACCATGACGCTCATAGTTGGCATTCATAAAGCCAACGTCAAAGGTGGCATTGTGAGCAACTAAAACTGTATCCTTGCAAAACTCTTGGAATTCTTGTAAAACTTGTTCCAGTGGTTTGGCATTTTTAACATGATCATCTGTAATACCTGTTAACTCAGTAGTAAAGGCTGACAAGGGATGCCCAGGATTGATAAATTCATCAAATTCGGCAATAACATTTCCCTTATACATCTTAGAGGCCGCAACCTGAATCAAATCATTATAGATAGCTGAAAGTCCCGTCGTCTCCACGTCAAAGACCACATAGGTCGCTTCTGACAAGCCCATCTTCACTTCGTTGTAAACGATAGGGACACGGTCCTCCACGATATTGGCTTCCATTCCATAGATCAGCTGGATTCCAGCTTTCTTAGCTGCCTTGTAGCCATGTGGGAAGGATTGAACATTTCCATGGTCCGTGATGGCAACCGCCTTGTGCCCCCACTTAGCAGCTGTCGCAACGATCTCCTCTACCTCTGGTAGAGCATCCATAGTCGACATATTTGTATGGGCATGAAACTCAACCCGACGCTCACCTTCTGGCATCAAGTCCTTCCGCTCATAGTGAACAACTTCCTGCACATCCTGGACGTTCATGGTCAAATCACGTGTGAAGTTATTCATCTCCACATTCCCACGAACTCGGAGCCAAGAATTCTTCTTAATGATGTCAAACTTCTGAGCTTCTTCTTCATTCTTAACCCATTTTTGCATTGAAAAACTTGAAGTGTAGTCTGTCATTTTAAAGTTGATCAAAACGCGACCAGTTCTGGTCACCTTATGCTCCACATCAAAAACGACCCCTTCAAAGACCAGGCGATTTTCCTCAGTCGTCACGTCAATCATCTGGGTAACTTCAGCCTTATCTAGTTTAGGCTTGGCCGCAGCCTTTTTAGCCTGAAAATCAAAGGCTGGCTTCTCTTCTACTGGAGGAGGAGCCATTTGTTCCAGTTGCTCCATAGCCCGGAGCGCTTCCTCATTGGCAGCTTGAACAATCTGTTCATTCTCCGTATGGAATGCTTCCTCCTGCTCTTGTGTAAGAGCATCGTTCTTTTCTATTTGACAAACAAAAGCTGGAAAACCAAACTTTTCGAGTTGCTTTGCCAAATTAGGAAGATGATTCTTCTTAAAGTGCTCCTTATCAATCGCCTCTGAACCTTCAATAATGAGTTGATTTCCTTCCGCACGAACTTGCAAGTTCTGGTAAAGAGATTTAAACCCTTGACTTGCCCACGGACCTTCAGAAAAAGCCTCTCTATAGTAGGCCTGCAAGAGTTCATTAGAGAATTCTTGAGAAAGAGCCTTGATTTCGAAAACAGCTCGGTTTCCTGTCTTAGAAAATTCTTCACCAAGCCCTTTCTTTAACTCCAGAAAGATTTCAATAGGCAAAATTTTAGAAAATACAAAATAAAATTCCCATACCTTACTAATTTTGTGAACCACAACACGCTCAATTCTGGCATCAACAAGAGCAGGATCCCGTCTCAATTGATCAGAGATTCCTAGTTGATTCATTAAAATTTCAAACTTACTTGCCATTCATTTTCCTCACATTATTCTCTTACTATTTTACCATAATTAAAGAAAATATATGACTAGTACCATTCCTTAAGCACTGCTAGTTTACACAAATTTGTTCCGTAAACAAAAAAGAAGACTCACAGAATCTCCTTAGTAAATAAAAAAAGATACCCTTAAGTATCCTCGTAATCAATCGGGAAGACAGGATTCGAACCTGCGAC
>NZ_KV821986.1:0-233 GCF_001815805.1 Streptococcus sp. HMSC072D05 | reverse complement strand
AGCTGGTGGTCTGGGCTGTTTCCCTTTCGACTACGGATCTTAGCACTCGCAGTCTGACTGCCGACCATAATTCATTGGCATTCGGAGTTTATCTGAGATTGGTAATCCGGGATGGACCCCTCACCCAAACAGTGCTCTACCTCCAAGAATCTTTATGTCGACGCTAGCCCTAAAGCTATTTCGGAGAGAACCAGCTATCTCCAAGTTCGTTTGGAATTTCTCCGCTACCCACA
>NZ_KV821985.1:0-401 GCF_001815805.1 Streptococcus sp. HMSC072D05 | reverse complement strand
CCCCGCTACCAGGCAGGTTACCTACGCGTTACTCACCCGTTCGCAACTCATCCAGAGAAGCAAGCTCCTCCTTCAGCGTTCTACTTGCATGTATTAGGCACGCCGCCAGCGTTCGTCCTGAGCCAGGATCAAACTCTCATTAAAAGTTTGAGTTCTCACTCATTTCTGTCACTGACAGATTTATTGTTTTTTCATTGTTCAGTACTATAACCTTAGTTATAGTGCCCTGCACATTGGTTCGTCTTGTTCAGTTTTCAAAGGTCTTTGTCACTCATTCTCTCGAGCGACAACTATATTAGTATATCACAGCTACCTGCCTCTGTCAACAGATTTTTTAAACTTTTTTCAAGTTTTTTTAGCCGCAATACACCATAGTCCGTACGGGATTCGAACCCGTGTTA
>NZ_KV821984.1:0-435 GCF_001815805.1 Streptococcus sp. HMSC072D05 | reverse complement strand
GTTGGAGTATAGAATCCTGAAATGATATTTCCATTGCGATCTTTACGGATCACTTTCACACCTTTGGCTTGTCCTACAAAGTCTGCCTCAGGGGTAAATGTGACGGTGCCATCTGGTGAGATTACATAAGTTCCTTCGCCTGGAACGACTTTTTCAGTTGTTCCATCTTCAAAGGTTGGCGGAACTGTCAGATCGACATCACCTGTAAAGTTTGGTTTACCAGTCTGAGTTTGACCTTTAAGACCTTCTGATGTCGCATCACTCACTTGTGTTTGTCCAAGGACAGTTGGTGTGTAGCGAGCAGTAACTACATTTCCATACACATCCAAACGTTTCACAACCAATCCTTTAGCTGTACCAACAAAGTCTGGTTCTGGAGTAAAGGTAATCTTACCATCTTTATCAATTGTATAGCTTCCTTCACCCGGAACAACC
>NZ_KV821983.1:0-16004 GCF_001815805.1 Streptococcus sp. HMSC072D05 | reverse complement strand
TTACACCTTCCATGAGGAAGCAGCTCCAACAGGCTACCTCAAAGTAACCGATATCACTTTCCAAGTCAAACATGACGGCACAGTGGAAGTGACAAATGTTGGTGAAAAAGACTCTAAAGGTGAAGAGAACAAAGTCGTAACCAACGGCTCAACAGTAACTGTAACCGACAAAGACGATGACCTTCCACGTAAGATTACCTTCAGCAAGGTAAATCTAGCGGGTGAAGAAATCGCGGGTGCAAAAATCCAAATTTTCCGTGGAGAAAAAGTTGCAGGTAATCCTGTGGCTGAATGGACTTCAAAAGCCAAACAATCACATGTACTTGATTTGACTCCGGGAGTATATACTTTCCATGAAGAGGCCGCTCCAACTGGATACTTAGCAGTAACAGATATTACATTCCAAGTTAACTACGACGGAACTGTAACAGTGGTAAATGCTAGTGGAAATCAGGTTGAGTTTAAGGATGGTAAGTTAGTAGTAACGGACCAAACTGAACCAGAAAATCCTAACCTACCAAACACTGGAAGCGAATCTGGACAAGCTGCATTAGCAGCAGGTTTAGCTCTTCTAGCTTTAGGTGCAGGTCTTGTTGCAACTAAACGAAGAAAAGAAGACTAATCTCATTTAGTAGCCAATAAGTACAGTAAAGAAAGATCAGGGATAACCCCCTGGTCTTTTTTCTATGATTCAGAATAATGAAATATGATAAATTAAACTATTTACCAGTATGGTATATGACTATTGCTAAATCTCTTCTGATTTTTACTTATATAAAATAGTTTGGATAATTATTAAGGTGTATCAAACTTATAAATAAATGGAACGTTTTGTGCATTGTTCCTTTCTGTTTGTTTAAAAGAGAAGTTGTTCGTAAGTGTTCACTATACTTAAAGAAACTTCAGTCTGATGAAAGAATTAATTTTTATGGCAGTAATTTTACACTGTGTCAATATTTTCAAAAGGCAATAACCTCATAATATTACAAAAAAAGTTAATTTTGTTTTATAATGAAATTAAAGGAGGTTTCTATATTAAAAATAGAACAAATATGATAAATATTGCACTCACATATAGTTATGAAACATGTTAATATGATGTAACTTATTCAATAACCCTCATGGATTTCAACGAATTCGAAAGGAGATGAGTGTTGAGATTTTATAATCATAGTTTGTCGTTTTAATGTTTTCGGTAATTTAGAAAGGAAGATTATGAAGAACAAGAAATTTTGGTTACCCATCCTAACTTCTCTGGCCTGTTTGCTAGGGATAATCTTTGCTCCAAATTCAGTTCAAGCAAAGGAACTGAAGAACGTTATCAGTAATATTGGAATTTGGGAGGTTGATAATGGTAAGTTTATAAAACCAGATGCGAATGGTGTTTATACACTTTCTCCTGAACATCATAACTACTCAAATTATAAATTCACTGTTGATTACGATTTGAGCGCCTATGATGGTAAATTAGAGGACGGTGATACCTTTACCTTTACTGTTCCGAGCCCTTTAACTGTTAGAAATGAAACTTTTGATTTAAAAGATAAGGAAACAGATCTCGTTATCGGAGAAACTCAAATTGTATCAAACGGGGATAATAATGGTGGTAAGGCGACTATTACATTAAAAAATCTGAAAACCTATCTTGAGAAAAAAGGTGGCTATCAAGTCCAAAACGTTAAAGGAAATTTCTTTGTTGGTTTTAGTTCTAAAAATGAATTAAGCAATGAAACGCTCCGTTTTGATAAGACGGAAACTATAAATGAAATTACCCATCAAATTAAGGTCAAAAAAGGGGAAGCCTCTGATTATTCTGAAGGAATTGGACGTGCTAATTTCAGTAAGTATCATGGTCTGATTTACAAAGAGGATTGGACATCTAGTGCTCTAAATAAGAGTGGACAATATTTACACAGTTGGTATGTTCGAGCTAATCCTAAACAAGCTGCCTATAACAAAATTGAAATTCATGACTGGGTTGACCCAAATGCCTCACCGATGCAGATGATTCCTGAAACATTTAAAGTTACGGCAGGTTGGTACGATAAATCTTATTACTTTAAAGATGAGGTGGTTTTAGAAGCTGGTAAGGATTACCAAGTAAAATGGAATGATTCTTACACAGAATTTACTTTAACAATTAACAATGCATCTTCAATTCTTGCGAAGAACGGGAAACCAGCAGCATTTCGAATTAATTATAAAACAAGTGCTCCAGCTGATGGCACGCAAGTCCAAAACAATGCTGAAATGAAGGGTGATGACCAGATTCTTACATATGACGACTATAGTAATAAGACAGTCGTTAAGCAAATCGGAAACTCAGTAGTTGCTTCAGGCGGTACAATTCAGTTAGAAACTGGTTACCGTATCATTCTTTACAAGGTCGACGAGCTGACTCATGACCGTCTAAAAGGAGCAAAATTCAAGATTACTCCTCCGGCAGGAGCTACGGCTAAAGAGGAAATTGTAACGACAAATGATGACGGAATTGCTGAGTCATCTATTTACTCAGAAAGTGATATCAAGAAAGGGAACTTTACGGTAACCGAGATTGAGGCTCCTGAGGGATATGAGTTGAATCCTACTCCATTTGAGATGACTGTTGGACAAGATGGAGCTATCAAAACAGTTACAAATAAACGTAGCAAAGCTAAAGCTAAGATTAAAGCTAATAAAAACTTACAGGACGTGAGTTGAAGGCTGAAGAGTTTGAATTCACTTTAACAGACCAAGATGGTAAGGTGAAAGAAACTGTGAAGAATGACAAAGACGGAAACATTGCTTTCTCAGAATTGGAATTCGACAAAGCAGGGACTTATACCTTTAAAATTGCTGAAAAAGCTGGCAGTGATACAGGCATCAAGTACGACACTAAAACTGTTACGGCTACAGTTACTGTAACGGACAAGGGTAAAGGTGCACTTGAAGCAACTGTTTCTTACGATGATGAAAAAGCTTTCGAAAACGCTTATACTCCAGCAAAAACGGAAGTTTCTGTGAAGAAAAAATGGGATGATAAGAACAACCAAGATGGTAAACGTCCATCTTCTATCACAGTTAAATTGCTTGCAGATGGCCAAGATACTGGAAAAACACTTGAATTGACTGAAGCAAATGGTTGGGCTGGAAGCTTCAAAGACCTTGATGCTGATAAAGGCGGCACACCTATCCAGTACACTGTAGTAGAAGTAACTGTTCCTAGTTACACTTCAGAAGTTACTGGTGACGCTGCATCAGGATTCACTATCACAAATAGCTATTCACCAGAAACAGTTGATGTAAAAGCAACTAAGAACTGGGAAGATGCCAACAACCAAGACGGCAAACGTCCGACTAAGATTACAATCAATCTTTTAGCAGACGGTGAGAAAGTAGCATCGAAAGAAATTCAGGCTGCTGCAGACGGAACATGGACTGCTACATTCGAAAAATTAGCAAAATATAAAGCTGGTAAAGAAATCAAATACACTGTAACAGAAGAAGCCGTAGCAGAATACGAAGCTACTATTACAGACTTTACCATCACAAACAAATATGCTCCTAAAGAAATTGACTACAAGGTAACAAAAGTATGGAACGATGCCAACAACCAAGACGGTAAACGTCCTGAGTCCGTAACGGTTCAACTTTACAAAAAAGTAGGAGTTGCAGATCCAGTAGCCGTTGAAGGTAAGAAATTGACCTTAACAGCTAAGGATAAGACAGACGATAACACTTGGGTAGCATCCTTCACCAATCTTCCACAATACGAAGCTGGAAAAGAAATCACCTATTCTATCAAGGAAGTGGATGTACCAGCTGGTTACGAAGCCTCTGTGACTGGTCAAGTAGTGACAAACACTCACAATCCAGATACAGTCATCCTTTCAGGAACTAAGGTGTGGAAAGATAACAACAACCAAGACGGTAAACGTACAACATCTGTGAAAGTTCAAATTCTTAACGGCGACAAGGTTGTTCAAGAAATTGAAGTTTCAGAAAAAACTGGCTGGAAGTTCGAATCTAAAAAACTTCCTAAGTATAAGAATGGTAAAGAAATCAAGTATACTGTCAAAGAAACTGCTATGACAGAATACAAAGCAACCATCACTACAGATAAGGATGGCAAGTACACCATTACCAATGAATATACACCAGAAAAAATTGCTGTAAGTGGACAAAAGACCTGGATTGATAATAACGACCAAGATCGTATCCGTCCAGCATCTATCACTGTCGCTCTTCTTGCCAATGGTAAAGAAACTGGCAAGATAGCAATCGCAACAGCTGAAACAGGTTGGAAGTATGAATTCACTGAACTGGATCGTTACCAAAATGGTAAAGCAATCGAGTACACAGTCAAAGAAGTTGGTGTTCCTACAGGTTACACAGCTACTGAAACTGGTATGAATGTGACCAACACCCACACACCAGAGAAAACATCTGTAAAAGGTAAGAAGATCTGGAAAGATGAAGATAACAAAGATGGCATCCGTCCAGCATCTATCACCGTAAAACTTCTTGCAGATGGTAAGGAAACTGGTCAGACAGCTATAGTGTCAGAAACAAGTGGCTGGACTTATGAGTTTACAGGTCTTGATCGTTATCAAGAAGGTAAGGAGATTGCCTACACTGTTGAAGAAGTGAATGTTCCAGATGGTTATACAGCTTCAGTAGAAGGTTACAACATTACAAATACGCACACTCCTGAAAAACCAACACCTGGCAAACCAAATGAACCAGGTAAGCCTAAAAAGGGTGGGGAATTACCTAATACAGGAAGCGAGTCTAACCAAGCGACTCTAGTAGCTGGAATCGCCCTTCTTGGATTGGGAACAGGATTCTTGGCAAGACGCAAAAAAGAAGATTAAGTTTTTTAAACGGTATCTTTCACGAAATTTTGCAAGACAGTTTAAAAGTGGAAACAAGTGTCAATGGAAATTGGCACTTGTTTTTTTGTAACTGACCCTGGTTCTACTACCGGATACAAGTGGATAGTTGCCACTTACTGAAAAGCTATTGTTTTTGCGATGAATTCCACTATAATAGGTGACAAATAGAAAAGGAGATGTTGTATATGATTGAAACAAGATTACAAGATAAATTGAAGTCAGGTTTAGAGGTAGAAAATTTTCAAAAAGATGGCGATATCTATCTGTCTCTTAATCCAGATTATCTATCTGGAGATAATGCAAAATACATGACCATGTATAACCGTATGGCTCGCTGGTACGATATGAGTGAGAAATGGATAGGACCACTTCTCCACGGCAAGGCAATTGATAAGTTGAGAAGGGATCTGATGGGAGAAATCGAATGGAAGGATAATTTATCTGTTCTTTATGTCTCTATCGGGACTGGTCAAGACCTCCGTTATATCCCTGAGACAATTGACCTGAAAAGTTTAGACTTTGTAGGGGTAGATATTTCTATCAGTATGCTAGAAAAATGCCAGAAATCTTGCGCTAAAAAGACTAATTTGCAACTTTTCCATGCTTGCGCGGAGGATCTACCCTTTGCGGATAATAGTTTTGACATTGTCTACCATATTGGCGGAATCAATTTTTTCAATGATAAGGCCAAGGCTATGCAGGAAATGCTACGAGTGGCGAAGCCAGGGACTAAGATTTTAATTGCAGATGAGACGGCTGACTATGTGGATCAGCAATATAAGAAAAATCATTTTAGTAAGGATTATTTCAAAGATGCTACTGTTGATTTGAGTGAAATTGAGAATGCTGTTCCAAGTGAAGTTAAGGAAAAGGAAATGAAACTTCTTTGGGATGGTAAATTCTACGCCTTAACATTTAGGAAATAAAAAAAGTATCTTGGTAGAGCTTAGAAAGTAAGTATGAAGATAAAAACATTCCCTTAGACAGCTGTCTGAGGGAATGTTTTTTTATGGGAGCATCATCAATTCGACAATCATAGCTATATAGATGATTAAGGTAAGGAGAAAACCGGCTCTCCAGAAGAATTTGATGAATTTAGGGTAATAAAAACTTCGTTTTTTGACAAGGAAAAAGATTACAAGGAGGATTGCTAGGAGAGAAAGTGCGACACCAAGTCGCGGTAGAAAGTTGTGGGTAAAGGCTTTAGCAGTAATCAGATAGTACTCAAATACCAACAGTGGAAAAGCTAGATCCGCGAAATTAAATCCTATTTTCCTAAGTCCGAAAAGCTTGGTGACAATAAAGCAAACCACCAAGGTTAATATCAATAATAAAATAGATGCTATTTTCATTAAAATCATACCCATATTGTATCATAAAAAAACGCTAAAGGAAATGAGAAACAAGGGAATTTGTAGGAAAGTCAGGCTTTTGAGATTGTAGGTGTTTTTTGTTATAATGAAAGTTATGAAATCTTATAATACCTTGAATGATTATTATCGAAAACTTTTTGGAGAAAAGACTTTCAAAGTTCCTATTGATGCGGGATTTGACTGTCCCAATCGGGATGGAACTGTAGCTCACGGTGGTTGTACTTTTTGTACGGTTTCAGGTTCTGGAGATGCCATCGTGGCACCGGATGCCCCTATCCGTGAGCAATTTTATAAGGAAATTGACTTTATGCACCGCAAGTGGCCAGAAGTTAAAAAGTATCTGGTTTATTTTCAAAACTTTACCAACACCCATGAAAAGGTGGAAGTGATTCGGGAGCGATACGAGCAGGCTATCAACGAGCCAGGTGTAGTAGGGATTAATATCGGAACACGACCAGACTGTTTACCCGATGAAACCATCGAATATTTGGCTGAGTTATCGGAACGCATGCATGTGACTGTAGAATTGGGCTTACAGACAACCTTTGAAGCAACCTCTGACCTGATTAACCGTGCCCATTCTTATGAATTGTATGTTGAAACAGTAAAACGCTTGAGGAAATATCCCAAAATTGAGATTGTTTCCCATTTGATCAATGGTTTGCCTGGTGAGACTCATGAGATGATGGTCGAAAATGTCCGTCGCTGTGTTACGGATAATGATATTCAAGGAATTAAACTGCACTTGCTTCACCTCATGACCAATACACGGATGCAGCGAGATTACCACGAAGGACGCTTGCAACTGATGAGTCAGGATGAGTATGTCAAGGTCATTTGTGACCAACTAGAAATCATTCCCAAGCATATCGTCATCCATCGAATTACAGGAGATGCACCGAGAGATATGCTGATTGGCCCTATGTGGAGCCTCAATAAATGGGAAGTGCTAAATGCTATTGAAACTGAAATGAGACGCCGAGGAAGTGTTCAGGGCTGTAAGGCTGTAAAACAGGAGTTTGAAAATGAAAAGACCACTTGAGATGGCGCATGATTTTTTAGCTGAAGTCGTGACAAAAGAGGATATTGTTGTGGATGCGACCATGGGTAATGGGCATGATACCCTTTTTCTAGCCAAGCTAGCCAAGCAAGTCTATGCCTTTGATATTCAGGAGCAGGCTTTGGAGAAGACGCAAGAGCGTTTGGATCAGGCTGGAATGAAAAATGCCCAGTTAATCTTGAAAGGTCATGAGACACTAGACCAGTTTGTGACAGAAGCTAAGGCAGGGATTTTTAATCTTGGTTATTTACCTTCTGCTGACAAATCCGTCATCACTCAACCTCAGACTACTATCGAAGCATTAGAAAATCTGTGTCATTTGCTTGTCAAAGGGGGACGGATTGCTATCATGATCTACTATGGTCATGAAGGAGGAGACACCGAGAGGGATGCTGTATTGGATTTTGTTAGCCAGTTGAACCAACAAGAGTATACAGTTGCCATTTATCGGACTCTCAACCAAGTTAATAATCCACCGTTTTTAGTTATGATTGAAAAATTAGAAAGGTATAGACATGGATAAACAATACCTTCGTGAGAAGCTTGAGGCAATGCGCCAAAATTTTGTCGAGTCAACGCATCACGAGCGAGCAGTCGGGGTG
Source organism: Streptococcus sp. HMSC072D05 (assembly GCF_001815805.1). Lineage (GTDB taxonomy): Bacteria > Bacillota > Bacilli > Lactobacillales > Streptococcaceae > Streptococcus. Next base: position 8,095 of record NZ_KV821983.1, on the reverse strand, counting down.
CTCGATGAAGCACATATGAGCAAGAAAATGCTTAAAATCAAGAAAAAATTAGTGGCTCTTGAAATGGAACGATGCCAGAAAAAAATTGAGCACAAAGACTGTTCTAAGATTGATCAGAAAATCCAAGAGCAAAAGGAGATTTTTGAATCTTGTTGTAAAAAAGATTAAGGAGGAATTGTGTGGAATTACTCATTTACTTGATTCTATTTTTATTTGTCTTAATCATTTCAACCACGACTAATAAACTTCTCCCTTTTTTGCCCCTTCCTCTTGTACAAATTCTTTTGGGGATTGGGATTGGTTTATTTGTTCCCGATGCGGACTTTCATCTCAATACAGAGCTGTTTCTAGCCATGGTTATTGGTCCCTTACTTTTCCGAGAGGCAGAAGAAGCGGATATTACGTCCATTTTGAAGCATTGGCGGATTGTCGTCTTTCTGATTTTTCCTGTGATTTTTATCTCGACCTTAAGCTTGGGAGGCATGGCTCACTTCCTTTGGATGACTCTTCCTTTGGCTGCCTGTTTAGCAGTTGGAGCGGCACTTGGGCCAACAGATTTGGTTGCCTTCGCATCTCTTTCTGAACGTTTTCGTTTTCCCAAACGGGTTTCTAATATCCTAAAAGGGGAAGGACTCTTAAATGATGCTTCTGGTTTGGTTGCCTTTCAGATGGCTCTTGCTGCTTGGACAACAGGAACGTTTTCTCTCAGCCAAGCTGGAACTTCCCTAGCACTTTCTATCCTTGGTGGTTTTGTAGTTGGTTTTGTGACGGCTATGGTCAATCGTTTCTTGCATAGCTTTTTACTGAGTGTGCGAGCGATAGATATAGCTAGTGAACTATTGCTAGAGCTAAGTTTGCCACTCATGACCTTTTTCATCGCAGAAGAGTTTCATGTTTCAGGGATTATCGCAGTAGTGGTTGCAGGTATTTTGAAGGCCAGTCGTTTTAAGAAAATTACGCTCCTTGAGGCTCAGGTAGACACCGTGACGGAGACCGTTTGGCACACCGTGACCTTTATGCTAAATGGATCAGTCTTTGTTCTCTTGGGAATGGAATTAGAGTTGATAGCAGAGCCGATCTTGTCTAATTCTCTCTACAATCCCCTTCTTTTACTGCTTTCAGTTGTCGTTCTGACCTTCTTACTCTTTGCGATCCGCTTTGTCATGATTGCTGGTTTTTACTTTGTGAGGACGCGTCGACTTAAGAAAAAAATTAATAAGTACACGAAAGATATGCTTCTTTTGACCTTCTCTGGTGTCAAAGGAACAGTATCTATCGCGACCATTCTCCTCATACCAAGTCATTTGGAGCAGGAATACCCTCTCTTACTCTTCCTTGTAGCAGGCGTTACACTATTGAGCTTTCTAACAGGTTTATTGGTTCTCCCTCACTTATCTGAAGAACAAGAGGAAAGCAAGGATCATTTGATGCATATTGCGATTTTGAATGATGTAGCTGCAGAATTAGAAAAAGAACTGGACCATCACAAAAACAAACTTCCTCTTTATGCAGCTATTGATAACTATCATGGTCGGATTGAAAACCTCATCCTTAGTCTGGAAAATAAGAGAGTCCAAGAGGACTGGGAGTCCCTCAAGCTTCTTATCTTGAGTATTGAGAGTGACGGTTTGGAGCAAGCCTACGAAGAAAATAGAATCAGCGAGCGTGGCTATCGAGTTTACCAACGTTACCTAAAAAACATGGAGCAGAGTATCAATCGAAATTTCGCTTCTAGAGTGACTTATTACTTCCTAGTTTCCTTACGGATATTGCGCTTTCTACTCCATGAAATGTTTACCTTTGGCAAAACTTTCCGTAGTTGGATGAATGAAGAATCTCGTAAACTACTAGCAGTTGACTATGATCAGATTTCAGAGTTGTATTTGGAAAATACAGAGCTGATTATCGAGAGTTTGGAAAACCTCAAAGGGGTTTACAAGAGTTCTCTGATTAGCTTTATGCAAGAGTCTCGTCTACGCGAGACGGCCATTATCGGAAGTGGTGCCTTTGTTGAGCGGGTTATCAATCGCATCAAGCCAAACAATATCGATGAAATGCTACGAGGCTACTATCTCGAACGTAAGGCAATCTTTGAATACGAAGAAGCTAAACTGATAACAGCCAAGTATGCTAAAAAACTACGCCAAAATGTGAATAATTTAGAGAATTATTCTCTGAAAGAGGCTGCAAATACCTTGCCTTATGATATGCTAGATTTAATCAGAAGAACTTAAATGATGAAGAAAATGACGGAGGATGGAACATGAAAAAGTGGTGGAAAGAGCTGATGGACAGGCCCTTATTGAAAGCTTTTTTGCATTATTATCAAGCATCTGATAGCGAGTTGACCAGTGTTGCGGTTGCCTACTATTGGTTGATTTCAATCTTTCCTTTGCTAATGATAATGGTCAATATTTTGCCTTATTTTCAGATTCCAGTCTCAAATTTCTTACTGACGATCAAGGAATTCTTGCCTGATACGGTGTATGATGTGGTTGCCAAGATTGTCCGAGAAGTTCTGACTCAACCATCAACTGGTTTGCTGAGTTTTGCCGTTTTATCTGCACTCTGGACCTTTTCGAAATCAATGGATTTCCTCCAAAAAGCCTTTAACAAAGCCTATGGGGTGACCAAGAGTCGAGGCATTATCTCCCATCAGTTGATGAGTCTACTTGTTAGTTTTGGCTTGCAGATCCTTTTTGCCTTTGCCTTATTTTTGAGTATGTTTGGTCGTATGTTGCTCAACCTCCTCAAAACTTACTGGCAATCAGACAGTCCGCTATTTTCCTACCTGCAAGATTTTACAGGCCCTCTGGTCTATGCCTTGATCTTTGCCATTCTGGTTATGATTTATTACTTCCTTCCAAAAGTAAAAGCACCACGAATCCGCTATGTTTTACCAGGAAGTGTCTTTGTCTTGCTAACTCTTATCTTTTTATTGAATATCTTTTCTGTCTACGTCAATAGTTATGTCAATCATCTGGTTGACGTTCGATTTTTCAGTTCCATTATCGTGGTAGTCATGATGTTCTGGTTTATTCTCATTGCAAAGATTTTGATTATCGGAGCAGTTATCAATGCCAGTGTTCAGAGTTTGAAAGATCCAGAGTTTAGTATGGAATAATTAGAAAAATCCCTATTAGGTTTCCTAATAGGGATTTTCTTAATAGATAAACATGGCATCTCCAAAACTGAAGAAGCGGTAGTGTTCTTGGATGGCATGGTGATAGGCATCTAGGACTAAGTCACGACCGGCAAAGGCAGAAACCAACATGACGAGAGTTGACTTGGGCAGGTGGAAATTAGTTGAAAAAGCATCCACAACCTTCCAGTCGTAGCCTGGTTTGATAAAGATATTGGTCCAACCAGAATCTGATTGGATTTGCCCATTAAACTTGGAACCGATGGTTTCCAGTGTGCGAATCGAAGTGGTTCCAACAGCGATGACGCGACCTCCATTTTCCTTAACAGAGCGAAGGGTGGCAGCTGCTTCCTCAGAGAGCTGGTAGAATTCAGAGTGCATTTCATGTTCGTCCAGATTGTCAACAGAGACAGGTCTAAAGGTTCCGAGTCCGACGTGAAGAGTGAGATAGACCAGATGAACACCCTTGGCTTGGATTTCTGCTAGCAGTTCTTTGGTGAAGTGCAATCCAGCAGTCGGTGCTGCAGCAGAGCCACTCTCTTTAGCGTAGACCGTTTGATAGCGTTCACGGTCATCCAGTTTTTCATGGATATAAGGTGGCAATGGCATTTCTCCCAGACTTTCCAAAACTTCTAGGAAAATTCCTTGGTATTCAAAGCGGACAATGCGGCCCCCGTGGGTCAATTCTTCCGTAACAACAGCGCTGAGGCGACCATCGCCAAAGTTGACACGAGTACCAACCTTGAGGCGTTTGGCAGGTTTAGCGAGAACCTCCCACTCATCACCTGCAGTATTTTTGAGCAGGAGAAGCTCCACATGACCTCCTGTCTCCTCTTTTTGACCATAGAGGCGGGCAGGGAGAACACGGGTGTCATTCATGACAAGGGCATCACCAGGTTCCAGCATGTCGATAATGGAGTGGAAGTGTTTATCCTGCATTTCTCCCGTCTCGCGATTAACGATAAGGAGTTTGGAGGAATCTCGTTTTTCAAGGGGCGTTTGGGCAATCAATTCCTCAGGTAAGTGGAAATCAAAATCAGCTGTATTCATATATCTCTTCATTCTTTCTAAGTTCTAATCTTATCCATTATAACATGTTTCAAGTTTGGGCGCTCTTTTTTTAGAAATTAAATCGTTTTCACTTGACAAAAATTGGTCTATACCATATAATAAATATAGATTAAAATGGAGGATGAAAAGATGAAAGTTATTAAAGTTGAAAACCAAGTCGAAGGTGGAAAAGTTGCTTTTGAGATTTTGAAGGAAAAATTAGCCAATGGCGCTCAAACATTGGGACTTGCGACAGGAAGTAGTCCACTTGAGTTTTACAAAGAAATCGTTGAGAGTGACCTTGATTTTTCAAATCTAACCAGTGTGAACCTTGATGAGTATGTAGGGCTTGATGGGGACAATCCACAATCTTACCGTTACTTCATGCAAGAAAACCTGTTTAACCAAAAACCATTTAAAGAAAGTTTCTTGCCACGTGGTGTTAAGGATAATGCTGAAGAAGAAGTAGAACGCTACAATCAAATTTTAGCTGACCATCCTGTTGATTTGCAAATCTTGGGGATTGGTCGCAATGGACATATCGGCTTTAATGAGCCTGGCACTCCATTTGACAGTCAAACGCATCTAGTAGAACTTGACCAGTCTACTATCGAAGCCAATGCTCGCTTCTTTGACAAGATTGAAGACGTCCCAACCCAAGCCATTTCAATGGGAATTAAAAACATCTTGGATGCCAAGTCAATTATTCTCTTTGCTTACGGTGAGTCTAAAGCAGAAGCCATTGCTGGAACAGTGTCTGGTCCAGTGACTGAAAGTCTACCAGCAAGTAGCCTACAAAACCACCCTGACGTGACTATTATCGCTGATGCAGAAGCGCTCAGCTTACTTGAAAAATAAAAATTACACGAACCACTTGCTCTTTGGAGTGAGTGGTTTTTTGATTCTTATAAGCTAGAAGTGAAATTTTGATAATTTTGGTTTAAACTATAAAATATTTGAATAAAGAAATTATATAAATTTTAATGCAGGAAAAAAATATAACAAGATAATAATTGAAGTTAAGTATACGTAGTTTTTTTCTTTTATAATTTAAATAATAACTAAAATTTTTTAAGTTTACTTAGTAGCGAAGCTATAAAAAAAGTTGTATAATGTTCTGAGTTATAAAATTATAATTAAGGAGATTATAATGGGGAAAGATTTATTTAATCCACGCCTTCATAAGTTTTCTATTCGAAAACTAAATGTAGGTGTTTGTTCTGTGCTCTTGTCTACTTTTGTCCTTTTGGGAGCAACTTCTCAAGTTAGTGCTGATGAGACGAGTGTGACAAACTCTTTAAACGAGGTAGCTAAAACAAACCTTGATAAAACAACGGGGACTTCTATATCACCTACAGATTCTAAAACATCGGAAAAGTCTGAAACACCATCTGTAGTAGAATCCTCTCAACCAACTAAAGAAACAGCAACTTCAAATTCTGGAACAGAGCCTGCTGATAAAAAGAACAATGACAAATCGGTTATCTCTGAAACATCACAGTCTCCTGTTGAGAAACCAGTTACTTCTCCAGAAGATAAATCTACAGAGAGTGCTAAACCAGAAACTGCAGTTGCTCCAATAATTGCTGAACCTACTGAGACGTCTAGTGTTACTGAACAATCTACACGTTCTCGTAGAGTTCGTCGTGATACCCAGGCGACTTCAGTTGCACCAGCTAGTTATGCAGGTGCGGACGATGCGACTCCTGTACCACGTACATCTAAACCAGAATTGTCTGAATCAGAGAAGAAAGAAAGTACACAATTAGCAAAACAAATTAACTGGATTGATTTCTCTGATACAGCAAGCTTGAAAAACTTAGATCCTCAGGGAGGGTTTAAGATTGGAACTACTTATACGAAAGAAATTTCACCTGGTTATGTAGTTACCTTGACAGTTACTGAGCTTAAACCATTCCACGCTACTGAAATTTATAAAAAGCGTGTGGAAGGAACTTCATCTGCTGGAACTTATGATCCAAATGCAACAAACAGTTATTTAAAAAGTTGGAAAGATTATGGAAAAACTCCACCTCCTGTATCAGGTCAACCTCAAGATAAATGGAGTACTATTGGGGGACAAGGTTTTGATACACAAGGCCATAAAACACAAATTATCGTACCAGTTGATGGTGTAAACTGGGGGGTTAAATTTAAAATAGAAGCCACTTATCGTGGAAAAAAAGTAAAACCAGCAGTTGTTATGGCTGATGGAGAAGATGCTAACCCTGGTGAATATGGTATTTTTACCACTAACGGTGAAGGTTGGGAATACGTAGGAGAATGGATGAAAGGTCCTCGTGCAAAAGGTCCTTACACTGTTACGACTGAAGAACTTGTTAAGCAGGCTGACAAGACAACAAGAGGTGGTCTACTCATCCTAAAAGATAAGACTGTCGATTGGAATAAGTTTTTGAGTCCTGATACAGTTACAGGTGGTCTAGGTAGTCAAGTATTTGGACCAATAGTTTCAGCAAGTAAAGCAGTGCCAGTTGTAATGACCCGTGGGGCTTCTGAGGTAGGTTTTTATGTTGCGACCGCAGGGCAACAGGCACTTATGATGGGATTCTTGGTAGTTGATGGTGGTGATGCGCCAGAAAGTTACGGTGAAGCTCACCATACTATCTCTACACGCGATTCGATAACAAATGTTCAAATAAAGCAACCTTACTTAGGTTCTACAGAAGCAGATATCGATGTGGATTCTAAAAATGATTGGACTTCTGATGATCGTGAGGATGTTTCAGATGAAGGTCCGCAGCAATTGCTAACTGCTGATCAATATAACAATACTAACGACCTTTTGGATTTAAACAAAGCTAAGAATGGCACTTATACCCTTAAGATTAAGGCTAATCCAAATGGTAATGCTAAAGCATATGTCAAAGCATGGGTGGACTTCAATAATAATGGGAAATTTGATGATAATGAAGGCAGTGTAGTTAAAGAAATAACTGCTAATGGAGATCACACTTTAACATTTAATGCAATTCCGAGTCTTAGTGGTGGCTTAGTTGACCAACTTGGAATGCGTGTGCGTATTGCGACTAATGCAGGTGATATTGAGAAGCCTACCGGGATGGCATTTAGTGGTGAAGTAGAGGACATGTTGGTTCGTCGTACTTATCCACCTCAAGGTGAAAAGAAAGAAACAACAGGTCTTCAAGGTGAAACACAAAATGCTACAGTTCACTTCACACCTAAAGGACCAGATCGTTCAGACTTTGTAACTAATGCTAGCATGAGTAGCCAAGCGCCACAGATTTTGGATAATCAAGGAAATGTCTTGACTCCAACAAACGGCAATACTTATGTGCGTCCGGAAGGAACCTATGTAGTGACTACTAATGGAGATGATATCGATGTAGCGTTCACACCAAATGCAGACTTCACAGGAACTGCTGAAGGGATTAATATTCGTCGTACAGACTCAAACGGTTCATCAACTAACTGGCAATCAACTGATGCATCAAATCCAAATAAGAATGACATTTTGAACAATATGGATGGTCGATACATTCCTACTGTTCGAAAGATACCAACATATGAATCAACTGGTGTTCAAGGTCAAGAACAAAACAAAAATCTAATCTTTAATGATGGCGATCCAGATAAAACGCCAGTGACTCCAGATGCTTCACGCCCTGCGACCTTTGTGGATGCTAACGGCCAACCTATTATTGGTAACTCAGTTCCTGCTACATCCAATGGTCAGTCAGTTGGAACTTATGAGTTAGACCCTAACACTGGTCAAGTCACTTTCAAACCTAACAAAAATTTTGTTGGTACCCCAGACCCAGTTACTGTCCAAGTAAATGATTCTAACGGTGTTCCTTACCGAGCACATTATAAACCAACAGTGACTAAGGTAACACCAACCAGCACTAACGCAACCAGCACAGG
>NZ_KV821982.1:196813-220509 GCF_001815805.1 Streptococcus sp. HMSC072D05 | reverse complement strand
GTTAGTGCTGGTTGGAACTACTTCTTTCACTACTACTTGGTACTTAACGGTAACAGGAGTTCCGTTGGCATCCACTCGAGTCAATTCGAGCTCTGGTGTTTCACCCTTGAACTGCTTGTCTGGAGTGAAGGTCACCTTACCGTCTGCATCCACTTCGAACTTACCAACATTTGGCACTTCTTTCACAGTTGTACCATTGTCAAATAGTGGAGTCGAATCTGCTGGGAATGGAACTAAGTCATGACCTGGGGTGAAAGTCACTTTACCTTCTTGAACCTGACCTTGAAGGCCTTCTGTCTTATCTCCCGTACCAGTTGGTGTTACCTTAGTAAGCTCTGGACTGTAAGTCGCAGTAACTGGGGTGCCATTCTTATCTACGCGTTTGACTGTGACTGGATCTGGGTTTCCGACAAACTGCTTGTCTGGTGTGAAGATCACTGTACCATCTGGCGCAATCGTGTAGGTTCCTTGACCTGGAATAGTCTTCTCCTTGCTTCCATCTTCGAAAGTTGGCTCAATTGTTTCATCGATTGGAACCAGTGGATCACCACCTTGGAAGCTTGGAGTTCCTGTTTGTGGAACACCCTGAGGACCCGTGCTCGTTACGCCAGTTCCTGTTGGGGTTACCTTAGTCACTGTTGGGGTATAGGTCGCAGTGACTTCTGTTCCATTCTTATCTACTCGTTTGACTGTGACTGGATCTGGTGTGCCAACATATTGTTTTTCTGGAGTAAAGGTGATAGAGCCATCTGGATTGATGCTGTATTCACCTACACCTGGAACTGTTTTCGTTGACTGTCCATCTTCGAAAGTCATTGGTTTCGTATCATCAATTGGAACCAATGGATTGCCTTCTGCGAAGGTTGGTTCAACTGCTTCATCGATTGGAACAAGTGGGTCACCACCTTGAAAGCTTGGAGTGCCTGTTTGTGGAACACCCTGAGGACCTGTGCTGGTTGCGTTAGTGCTGGTTGGAACTACTTCTTTCACCACCGCTTGGTACTTGACAGTAACAGGAGTTCCGTTGGCATCCACACGAGTCAATTCAAGTTCTGGTGTTTCACCCTTGAACTGCTTGTCCGGAGTGAAGGTCACTTTGCCTTCTGCGTCCACTTCAAACTTACCAACATTTGGCACTTCCTTCACAGTTGTACCGTTGTCAAATAGTGGAGTTGAATCAGCTGGGAATGGAACTGAGGCATGGCCAGGAGTGAAGGTCACTTTACCTTCTTGGACTTGACCTTGAAGTCCTTCTGTCTTATCACCTGAACCAGTCGGAGTTACTTTCTCAACAACTGGGGTATAGGTCGTTACAGCCGACTCCCCATTTTTATCCACCACTCCAACTCGAACTGGAGTTGCCGGACCATAGAAGGTTTTCAGTGGAGTAAAGACAATTGTTTTATTTACAAGATCTAAATCGTACGTCCCTTGGTCGGCAATGGTTAGCGAAGTTACCTTTTGTCCATTCTCATCATAAAGAAAGACACTACTTTGGACTAGTTCAACGGATTTCTTTGCTCCATTAATGGTTGTTGTCCCTTTTGTAAAGTGGACCTCGCTCTCGCTTGCTCTATCCTCATCAAATTGAATCGTCGCTGCCTGCTTCTGCCCTTGAAAGCCTTTAGATTTCGCTGCACTTGCTGAAGGTACAACTGGAAGCGGAACATAATACACCAACCTATCCCAAGAGAATTCTTTTTCCAACTCTTCATCGCTCGGATTTATCGCACTAATCCAATATTGATCAAGAGCCTCATCTCCCGACAATGTATTTGCGTCAATATCTTCACCTGGGTAATAGCCAGGAATTTCAGGCGAAATCACTTGAGACCAAGTTTGGTCTGCAGACCAGGCTGAGTATGTCACACCTGCTGTCGCATCATTTGGATGCATTTTTGCCAAAACCTGATCGATTCTCTTGGTTCGAGTAAACGAATGGGATTCTACATGTCTGGGAGGAAGAAGCGATAAATCAGGATTTTTTGCTTTTCTGTAATACTCATAATTAATTTCACGAGTTCCACGAACAGTTTCGGTTAGTTCTGTAATCTTATGTCTAAACTGAAACTTGAATTGTCTTGGGCTAGCCAAGTCACCAAAGTTATGATCTGTAAAATCGTTACTAATCAGTTCATATCCTGCATCTTCTAATTCCTTAATTCGACGATCAGGATCATAAGAAATTGGTCCATTAGGTTTGCCTACAACTGTGTCTACCTGTCCTAGTTGTACTTCCTTAGATGGATCATTTACATCCACAAAGGTAAAACTTGCAGATGACAGTTTGGTAGACATTTGGATTGAAACATTATTGGACTCAGTGTACTTGGAACTGCCATTTGCCAATGCCGAAGAAAGATAAGCCGTAGCACCTGGGGCAGTATCTTGCCCGATAACTGCTCCATCAATGTTAAACTGAACCCTGCTTCCAGCAGCAACCGGAGCAGTCGAATGCCAACGAACTGCACGAATCTCTGACCAATCCGACACTTGATCTGCTGTGAGCCATTGTGAAGCACTAATTTCTGCAGCAGTGCCTGCAGTACGACTATATTGAACTTCCCAGCCTGAAGGTGGTGTTAAAGCTTTTGTCAAACTCACTGTAAATCCAGAACCACGATTTCTGGATTCTAGCTGTTTATCACCTTTCATCGGCAGGGATGACAAAACATAGACATCTGAAACAGGCTGTTTCGCTGCGTTTTTATAGGTCACTCTGAAATCAATCTCATCGCCAGGATAGTGCTCTTGGGTATTGTAGGCAAAGTGTTGGTTTGTAGCTCTCTTCACTTCAGAGTAGACACCACTCGCTTCAGAAGCCTGTACGATCACATCGAAGTCATAAGAAACTGAATTTTTCGAGGTAACTGTAATGCCATCAAGCTCCCCTAAGTCGTAGCCATTCTGAGCTTGAACGTCAGGAAGTTCCTCGTCCCAAAAAGCAATCGCTTTATAGGTGTAGGTCCCATTTGGAATCGTCTTGTTTTCTAACTTCAAAAGTGTTGCAGGCATAGGGGAGTCTGGAGTCCCCTTTACTTGGGCATAGTAGAGAGTTTTCCCAGTATCTTTGTAATTATAATAAACCTTAAAATTAGGACTCCCACTAAAGTTTAATTGTGGATCAGCCAAATAAGCCAGATGGTAAACTCCCGTCAAGTTTGCGAAGTTCTGAGTAGGGGTGTCTTTACCCGCAGTCCTTGTGATAAAATCTTCCTTAAAACCAGAAGCATCTGTATGTCGGTTGAAAACATCTGTCCGACGACGTCCAACCATCGAAATTTGCTGGATAACACGCGTCAATTCGGCTGAAGCCGTTTGAGAGAAGGAAACAGTGTTGCTAGTATTCTTAAAAGTGAAATCCGTTCTAGAATCCAACTTACGAATCGTCGAATCTTTATAGAGACTTTCCCAATTATTAAAACGTGTTTTGGTCTGGAAAAAAAATGCCGAAGTATCATTTGTCGAGGACTTCCTCATCTTGATATTTTTAAACTTGTACTCCAGTTCCTTCACATCTTGCTCTTCCGTCAATCGTAGACTACGGGTGTTACTATTAAAAGTCCCTAACAACTCACCTGTAGCTTTATTGTATACTTCTACGGATGCATCCGGTGAGGAGAAAAATTCATTCCAATAACGATCCTCAATCGCATTGACTTCTCGATAAGACTCTCGTGAATCCTGTATTTTATGAGTGACAGTGTAGTCATTGATAGGATAATCTTTTTCAACCTCTGCGACTGATGAAAGTCGAACATTAGAACGGTATTCTGTTTCACCATAGGAACGAATTATCTCCGAGTCAGACTGATTATAGTGTCTATATTCAAAGAGAGAAGACTCTGGCTGGTCTGTTTTTTGAACAAAGAGAGCATAAGGCAGAACGGCCGTATTTTGATAGCTAGTTCCATCTGCTTTTGTATAGATACCCGTCACAGTAAAGTTTTGCGCTTTTCTATTGATATCTGCTACTTTGGCATTCTTTAACTTGAAAGAAATTGGAATGAGCTTATTTTTATTGTTATTAATATCTTGAAGCGGATTGTTAGCTCTGTTAATCGTCAGATGGTAACCCGTCGCATCGGCAGTCCATCCTAGAGCTTTAGCTTCATCTGTCAATTCATAACCTTCTTTTAACTCTATATTATAGGTATAAGAAGTGACAGGATCAATGATATGCCCTCCGACATCACTAATCCCCATACCATTGATCATACGACCATCAAAGACACCATTTCCATAGTTGAAGTAATCATTTCTTACCGTATTATTCTTAGGATCTTTCGCACCGTTAAATAGATAGTAGGACACGACCGATGAATCATCGTCGACAATACCATCGTTATTTCGATCGTAGCCAATGACCTGATTGCCAGACATTGGAGTCAGGCCACCCACCCCGTTTTCTAAGACTTTCCATGTGTGTTCAATGCTTCCAAGTTCTTTGAGGACATTGCCATTTTTGTCATAGAGCTTAGCAGTTGCGGTCACCTTATGGTCTGGCCCAATGGCTTGGACAGCACCTCCCCAGTTCTGAGTCAAAGGATCTATCTGAAAAGTATAGACGAAGTTATAGTTTGCTCCACCTCTCAGATTTGCAGGTTCTATCTTTAAATCAAGGTCCCCATTCGTTTTTTCTTGGCTGAACTTTACACCACCAACTGGAGAAGGGGTCAATTTAATAGCCTTCCCATTTTGGAAATGAATTTTGATATACCCACCAGAATAATCTGCTTCGTGTCCAGTAATACTAAAAGTCAAGGACTCACGAACACTATCTACAGCATGGATATCTTTGATTGGCGAATGAGTTTTAAATTCTGCATTGACTTCATCTAGCGATCTCTTGCGCCTAGAAGAAGTTTTCCCGCTAGAGCCACTTTCTTCCTTGCTTTTCTGCTCAGTTTGAGTTGATTCTAGAGATTGCTTTTTCTCCTCATCTAAAGAAGGCTGACTCGCTTCCTTCGTATTGTCAACTTGAGAAACTGGTCGGCTCTGAGAGACTGGTGCAGATACTTCTGTTTTGGACGGTTCAGCTTTATCCTCCAGCTCCTTAACCGCTTCGTTCTGTGTTACCACTTTTTGAGGCTCAGAAATGACTTCCTGTCCATTCTCAGCACTTTTTTCCTTCTGTTGAATTTCCGCCTGCGTTTGTTGTTCCTTATTGTTGACTTGAGCTTCATCCGCTTGCACTGGAGAAGTAGCCATCACCATAAAGGTTCCTAGCAATACCGAACAGGTCCCAACACTTAACTTTCTAATTGAAAAGCGGGAAAAAGATTGATTAAAAAATTTTTTCTTCATCATTTCTCCTTTATATTCATACTTAATCTAACATAACAGCTTTATCATTATAACTTATCATACATAGAATTTCCAATAGAATGTTCATTTCTACAGAAATTTCTTTATAACTCCATTTGCATAGAAAAAGGAAGCTGTAAAACCAGCTTCCTTCTGTTGTTTTTACTCCATTTTCACGATTATTCCACACTGAAAAGATATGGATATACGGGTTGTTGACCTTGGTGAATCTCTACTTCAACATCTTCAAATTCTTCTGCGATTTCTTGGGCAATTTCATTGGCAAGTTCTTCGCTTCCGTCTTCACCGACATAGAAAGTCACGATTTCACTATCTTCGTCCAACATATGCTTCAAAGTTTCAGTCAAGGTTTGGTGCATGTCAGGGTTTGACACGAGAATTTTTCCATCAACCATACCAAGATTGTCATTTTCATGAATTGCTAATCCATCGATAGTTGTATCACGAACAGCAGTTGTTACACTACCGCTTACGACATCACCAAGGGCTGCAGTCATGCGTTCTTGGTTTTCTTCGATTGATTTGCTTGGGTCAAAGGCAAGAAGACTGGTCAATCCTTGAGGAATTGTACGTGCTTCTACCACAACAGCAGGTTGTTCAAGCACTTCAGCCGCAGACTGAGCTGCCATAAAGATATTTTTGTTGTTTGGCAAGAAGATGATGTTGCGAGCATTGACCTGTTCAACAGCCTTGATAAAGTCTTCTGTTGAAGGGTTCATCGTCTGCCCGCCTTCGATAACATAATCCACACCTTGGGCACGGAAGATATCTGCTAAACCTTGACCAGCTACTACTGCGATAAGGGCATACTCTTTTGTTTCAGCAGGCTTGTTTCCTTGAGTTGCTTCTTTTTCAACTTGCGCCTCGTGTTGGTTACGCATGTTGTCCACTTTTACCTTAATCAAGCTACCATATTTGAGACCTTCTTGCATGACAAGACCTGGATCTTCTGTATGGACGTGAACTTTGACGATTTCATCATCATTGACAACAAGTAGAGAGTCGCCTAAGTCATTAAAGTAGTTACGGAATTCATCATAGTCAAAGTCCTTAGAATAAGTTGGACCTTGTTTGAGGGCTACCATAATCTCTGTACAGTAACCAAAGGTAATATCCTCAGTTGCAACATGTCCAGCCACAGACTTATGGTGCTCTGCATTAATCATTTCACTCATGTTGGCAGGAGTCGCTACAAAGTCTTCAGAAGCACTGTATTCACCAGTAAGAGCTGAAAGGAATCCTTCGTAGATGAAGACCAAACCTTGACCACCTGAGTCTACCACACCAACTTCCTTAAGGACTGGAAGCATTTCTGGTGTCTTAGCCAAAGCTGCTTTTGCACCTTCCAAGGCTGCACGCATGACCTCAACAGCATCATCTGTCTCCTCGGCTTTTTTCTTAGCCCCAATAGCCGCTCCACGAGAAACAGTCAAAATGGTCCCTTCAACTGGTTTCATAACCGCTTTATAAGCTACTTCGACACCGGATTGGAAGGCAAGAGCCAAGTCTTGACCTGTTAATTCATCTTTTTCCTTGATAGCCTGAGAGAAGCCACGGAAGAGCTGAGAAGTGATAACCCCTGAGTTCCCACGCGCACCCATCAAGAGTCCTTTGGCAAGAATGCTCGCTACTTCTCCAACTGTAGAAGCAGGCTTGTCTGCTACTTCTTTCGCACCATTCTCAATGGTCATTCCCATGTTTGTCCCAGTATCTCCATCTGGAACTGGAAAGACGTTTAATGAATTGACATATTCTGCTTGCTTATTCAAACGAGTTGATGCAGCCTGCACCATCTCTTGGAATAAACTGGTAGTAATTTTTGACACGATTATTCTCCTACAACTTTGATATTTTGAATGTAGACATTCACAGTCTGAGCAGTAATTCCTAGTTGATTTTCTAAACTAAAACGAACACGCTCTTGAATGTTTTTTGACACTTCGCTTATCTTTACTCCGTAGCTCAATACGGTATAAACATCAACTGCAATGCTACCATCTTCGGCTGCTTTTATAACAACACCCTTAGAATAATTTTCCTTACCAAGAAGGGCTTGGAAATTGTCTTTGAGGGCATTTTTACTAGCCATACCGACCACACCAAAAATCTCAGTTGCGGCACCACCTACTACGGTTGCAATCACTTCATCTGTCAGTTCGATTTGACCATCTTTTGTATTAATTTTTACAGTCATTTTTTTTACCTCAACTAGTTGATACTCTATTTTATCATATTTCAGCCCAAGTGTAAAAGCAGAATGCTGTATCGGCGGATATTTACTCTATTTTTCAAATGATTTTATCCTTAGAGCAAAAGAAAAAGACCAGTTAGGTCTTTTCATTTTTATTAAACGCGTTCAACTTTACCTGATTTCAAAGCACGAGCTGAAGCCCAAACTTTTTTAGGTTTACCATCGATAAGAACAGTAACTTTTTGAAGGTTTGGTTTTACGGCACGTTTTGTTTGGTTCATCGCGTGTGAACGGTTGTTTCCTGATACAGTCTTACGACCTGTAAAGTAACATACTTTAGCCATTGTGTTTTCCTCCTATTAGATCTAATATAGCGGATGTGCTAGCACCACATACCGTACTATGTTATCACACTTTCTCTATTTTGGCAAGGAAATTCGGAGACTTTTTTTTATTTAACGTAAACAACTCCAAGTTTACCAAAAGCGACTTCCCCGCGGATAATCAAGGTTTTGCTGGTTGGTGCTACAGGAGCATCTGCCTTAGCTGCACCAAAGGAGGTTTCTACTTTCAAATCGACACGCCAGTGTTGCGGAACATAGACGGTTGCATTCCCGAAGGCCACTTCAATATTTAAAGTCGCAAAATCACCTAGCATCTCTGCATTATCATAGTAGATTTTAGCATCCCCAAAAGCGACTTCCACTTGGTCATCTACGAGATCTTGATCTTGCTTATAGAAGGTCCCGCTACCAAAAGCGACTTCCTTATCCGTGACGACTGTTTTTTTCCCATCGTACCACCATTTTTTTTCATTCCAGAACTTACTTGAATGCGTCAGATAACCAACACCTAGCACTGCTAAGATACTAGCCCAAAACAAAGACTGGTTTGGAATAGGAAGAATGTTATAAAAATGATTCGCAATCATTAAGGCTACTAGAGCGGTAAAAACTGCTGATGTTAGATGACGACGAAGCAAAGCTTCAACTGATTGGTAAGCAAAAAAGGCGATACCAATCAAAGGCCATATCTTGCCATCCAAAGAAGGAATTCCAAAATTCCCTTGCAGCAAGATCCAAGCTGCTAAAACCAATAAAACAATACCAAATGCTTTCTTTTTCATGTTTTTTACCTCATGTTTCTTAGATTTTCTTTTAGGAGGGATTGGTAATGTCGTGAGACATGAACCTCCTTGTGCGTCTGATAAAAGGAAATGGTGCCCGTTCCTGAAAAGGACTTATCCACTGAGTAAATCTGACGGATGTTTGCGATCGTTGACTTGGACACTCGACTGAAATAGCGAGGTAAGATGGACTCCAACTCATAGAGCTTGAGGCGAACTTCATAGGCTTCCTTCTGGTTATGAGCATAAATCTTACTCCCTTCTGTTTCAAAGAAGAGAATTTCTGACAGGTCTAGATAATATTCACCTGTCCCCTTGTAAAAAGTCAACCTCGGAGCCTTTGACTCTTGCAAAAGTCGTTGCAAATCTGCAATTTCATCTGTCAAAGTGGGGGTCTTGATGACAATTTCAGTCTCCTCTAAATTGCCATCAATCTCAATTCGTAACTTCATCACATCTCCTTTCTGACTCTACTATATCAAAGCTAAGTTAGGAATACAAGGGCAAAAAGCAAGTGGTCAATTTGAAGCAGTAAGTGGTTGTAGGACTAGCTTAACTTACATGTCAGAATAGGAAGAAAAGGAATCCCCACACCAGACCACAAGCATAGCCAACCAAGACATCCTTGGGATAATGAACGCCCCCTAAAACCCTCACCAAGCCCAGCAAAGCTGAGAAGAGCAAGCATGCTAAGCCAACAGGTAGACTAGCATGCAGACAGGCCATGGAGATGATAGTTGCCGAAAAAACATGGCGACTGGGCATCGACTGTCCCGAGCTATCTTTTTCAAGCAGGGGACAGATATCCCAAGTTTCATAAGGCCGCGGGTGGTTGATTTTCTTACGAAAAAGGGACAAGATCACAAAGCCTGATGCAGGAATAAGCACATAAACCCCAACCTGCTGACCAAGTCCTAGTTGCAGGCAAGTGATGACTAGCAAAGTCAGATAGACCAAGGGCATGGCGACTGTCATCAAACGATTGAAATTAAGCAATAGAAATAAAAGGGTGGGATGGCTAGTTAGTTTGGAGCTAAGGTTGCTATACCATTCTTGATAATTTTTCATTAAATTTCTCATTCATTACCTTGTTTTCGTCTACAGGTGAGACGTTTATCTTCTAGTATAGTGCAGAAAAAGAAGGCCGTCAAGCCTTCTTTTGATTTATTCTTCTGCTTCGTCTTCTGTAAATTGACTATTGTACAAGTCAGCGTAGAAGCCACCTTGCGCCATTAGTTCCTCATGATTGCCTTGCTCGATGATATTGCCATCTTTCATGACAAGAATCAAATCGGCATTACGAATAGTTGACAAGCGGTGGGCGATGACAAAGGATGTGCGTCCTTCCATCAAACGGTCCATAGCTTTTTGAATCAACTCCTCTGTACGTGTGTCGACTGAAGATGTCGCTTCATCCAAAATCAAGAGCGGTGCATCTTTGAGAAGGGCACGAGCAATGGTCAAGAGCTGTTTCTGTCCAACAGACAAGGTCACGGTGTCATCCAAAACAGTATCGTAGCCATCTGGCAAAGTCATGATAAAGTGGTGGATTCCCACTGCCTTGCTAGCTTCTATCATTCGTTCATCACTGATGTCTGTCTGATTATAGATCAGGTTCTCTCGAATGGTTCCTTCAAAGAGCCAAGTATCCTGCAAGACCATTGAAAAGGCATCGTGTACTTCCGAACGCTTCATGTCCTTGGTATCGACACCATCGATACGGATACTTCCCTTATCTAGCTCATAGAACTTCATCAAAAGATTGACAATGGTTGTCTTCCCAGCCCCAGTCGGTCCAACAATAGCAACCTTCTGACCTGCATGAGCTGTCGCAGAAAAGTCATGGATAATGGTGCGCTCTGGTGTATATCCAAAGGACACATGATCAAAGACTACTTCCCCTTTCATGTTGCTCAATTGTCTTTCCTTACGAGATTCATCTTGCATCTCTGCTTCAGCTAGAAATTCTAATACACGAGTCATGGCTGCACTCGCTTGTTGCAGGCTCGTAATCCCTTGGGCAATCTGTGACAGAGGTTGGGAGAAGGTCCGTACGTAAACCATAAAGGCTACGATAATCCCTATCGTGATATGCCCTTCTAACGCCAGCGCGGCACCAACGATGATGACTAAGACATAACTAAAGTTCCCAACAAAGAACATGGCTGGCATCATGATACCAGAGATAAACTGAGATTTCCAGATACTGTCATGCAAGTCTTGGTTTAACCCTGCAAATCTCGCTTTGGAGGTGTCCACTGCGTTGTAGCTGGTCACTACATTATGGCCAGAGTACATCTCTTCCACATAACCATTGACGGCTGCTAGATTATTTTGTTGGGCTTTAAAATAACCCTGTGACTTGGCCATGATTACGGAAACCGCCGCAAAACCAACAAGCGTAGAGACCACTGTTACGAGAGCTAAAATCCAGTTCATCCCAAACATGGTCACCAAGACAGCAATCAACAAGAAACTAGCTGAAAGAACTGTCCCTAGACTTTGGTTGAGAGATTGCGCTGCTGTATCCACATCATTGGTCACGCGCGAAAGGGTGTCTCCTTGTGAATGACGGTCAAAATAGCCAAGCGGCAAACGATTGATTTTTTCAGCGATTGCCGTCCGCAAGCGTTTTGAAAAATGCTGAATGCTCGTTGAAAAGATATAGGCCTGTGTATAATTAAGGATAGCGCCAAATACATAGAGAATCACTAAAAAGCTAGCAATGTTTGACACAGCTACCAGGTCGATTTCTGTAGCCAAGCCATCTGAAATCAAGTTGGTAATTTCCTTAATCTTAGTTGGACCATAAACGGTGATTATGCTTGAAATGACTGCAGCCACAACTGCTATTAGGAGAGGGAGTTGGAGGCCTGCCATATAAGGTTTGCACTGTTTCCAGACCGAAACTTTTTTATTTTCCATGTTCCAATTCCTCCTTCGATAGTTGTGAGTAGGCAATTTCTTGGTAGACTTCGTTGGTTGCAAGAAGTTCCTTGTGGGTGCCTTGTCCCACGACTTTACCTTGATCCAAAACCAAGATCAGGTCAGCATCCATAATGGTAGAAATCCGTTGCGCTACAATGAGCTTGGTCATGGATTTTGTTTTCTCAGCTAGCTCTTGGCGAAGGACACGATCTGTCTTGTAGTCCAAGGCTGAGAAAGAGTCATCAAAGATGAGAATCTCTGGTTTACGAGCCAAGGCACGCGCAATGGCCAGACGCTGTCTTTGACCTCCTGAGAAGTTGGTTCCACCTTGGGCTACTTCTGATGCAAGACCTGCTTCCTTGTCCTCGATAAATGCTTTAGACTGGGCCAATTCAAGAGCTTGCCACATAGCAGCCTCGCTCAGAGGAGTTTCTTTGCTCTTACCAAAGTCCAAGTTCCCCTTGACATCTCCAGAAAAGAGTACAGCTTTTTGTGGAATATAGCCTACCTTATTGCGCAAATCTTCCAAGTCATAATCTTGCACATTGACACCATCCACTAGGATTTCTCCATCAGAAACGTCGTAAAAACGTGGCAAGAGGTTGACAAGCGTAGACTTACCTGATCCAGTCGATCCGATGAAGGCTACGGTTTGACCCGCTTCTGCTTTGAAAGTGACATGTTCCACGACTGCTTCAGAGTTTTTAGAGTAACGGAAAGTCACATCACGGAATTCCACTTGTCCTTGAACTGAAGGATCCGCTGTCTGTGCATGACTAGGATTTTCAATAGAAGAATGCAGATCCAATACTTGATTGATACGTCCTGCCGAAACCAAGGTACGAGGAAGAACGATAAAGAGTGCTCCCATGAGAAGGAATCCCATCACGACCTGCATAGCATAGGACATGAAGACCACCATATCACTAAAGAGTGGCAGACGTTCTGCCAAACTTGCATCGTTGATGATATAGGCACCAATCCAGTAAATAGCTAAACTTAGTCCACTGGAAATCGCCATCATAATGGGATTCATAATGGCCATCAAACGATTGACAAAGAGATTGAGACGTGTTACCTCATCGTTGGCTGCTTCAAATTTCTTATCTTGGTAATCTTCCGCATTGTATGCACGAACAACTCGAATCCCAGTCAAACTTTCACGAGTGATGCTATTGAGTTTATCTGTCAATTTTTGGATAACAGATTGTTTTGGAAAGGCCAGAGTCATGAGAACGGTAGTCATCAAGACATTGACAATAACAGCCACAACGACCGCCCAGAGCCAGTATTCCGATTTTCCAAGGATTTTTCCAATGGCCCAGATAGCCATAATTGGCCCACGAGTAACCACTTGCAAGCCCATGGTAAAGAGCATCTGTACCTGGGTAATATCATTGGTCGTCCGAGTCAAAAGACTTGGGATTGAAAAGCGCTTGATCTCTGTCTGCGAAAAATCTAAAACACGATGAAATACGTCTCTACGTAGATGGGTTGTATAGGATGCTGCAACGCGAGCGGCAAAGAAACCAACCATAACAGATGAAAAGAAAGCCAATAAAGACAAACCAATCATCTTCGCAGCTGGTGACCAGAGTGCATCCATCTGTGTCCCTGACGTTCCCAGTAATTCTGTAATTTGCGAAATGTAGGTCGGTACCTCTAACTCTAGATAGACCGAGAAACAAGTGAACAGAATCGTAAGGACGATCATTCCCCACTCTTTTCCTGTAATACGTTTAGCGAGTTTCTTCATTCTCTCCTCCTATCTTCTCAACATTTTCTTGCAATTGCCCGAGTACCTTTTCAAAGATTGCCAAGTCTGACTTTGAAACCCCCTCTAGCAGACTCTGATCGATCCGATCAAAAAAAGCTTTAACTTTTTGCATCTGCGAACGCGATTTCTCCGTCAGGCGAACAAATTTTGCCCGCTTATCGCTGGGGCTCGCCTCTAACTCGACCAAACCATTTTGTACCATGCGCTTGACTAGATTACTCGCCACAGATTTGGTAATATTGAGTTCCTGCTCGATATCCTTAATCAAGACCAGTTCCTCTTTTTGTTCACAATGATCTAAAAAACGCAGAACCTGCCCTTGCGGTCCACCCATAAATTCAATGCCACATCGCTTGGCTTCTTTCTGTACCATCAGATGAACCTGGTGCCCAAAACGTTTGAACATTAACATCGGCTTGTCCATGATTGCTCCTTTCTTACGATAAATATAGTTCTCTGGAGAACTAATTAAGTTACCATGAGAACTATTTTACCATTTTCAGAAAAGATGTCAAGAAAAAAGTTTCTATGAGAACTATCTTGGTTTAAATTGACATTAGGCAATATTTTTTCTATAATAAGCACTAACTACTGTGGATAGAAATCCATTCACTCGATGAAGGGAGAAAGCTTTCAAATGAAACCAGAAGAACAAAGAGTTTTAGGAATCTTAGCAACCATTTTTGGAGCCATCGCACTTTTAGGGTCCTGGATTCCATTTATTAACTATCTATCATTTTTCATCGCCATTGTCGCATTTATCTTGGGGATTATCGGCCTTATCGTCAATCTCAAAAAACGGAAAACCATGGCCATTATCGGAACATCCCTCGCAGTTGCTTCTGTTGTACTTTTCTTTACGACCCAAGTACTGTACGCTAATGTCTACAAAGAGTTTATCAGGGAGTTTAACCGTTCCTACAGCGAGGCAAGTGCCTCAATGGAGCGCGAAGAAGAAAGCGACTTGACAGATGATAGCGCCTATTCCATCCCAGAGGAGGAAGAAGACGATAACTTCACCTGGACCCAGGAACAGTTCGACGCCTTAATCGAAGGTGACCTTGATAACAAAGGAAAAGGTGGTACCAACTACAAGGATATTATCAAAAAACACGGACTACCAGACTCCGAGTTTGACTCCACTATCGGAGGCTATGATACGAGAAAAATCACCTATATCTCCATTGGTGACAAGATCAAGACTGTTACCTTAACTTTTGCAAAAGATGACAATGGGCAGCTCTTGCTCGTCCAAAAACATGCAGTTGGTCTAGGTCTAGAAAAAAGCAAGAAACAAAACGATTCTGAAACCAGAGTCTAAGTTCAAATATCAAAAAAACGAACAGCTAGTAAAACTGTTCGTTTTTCTATTAGAATCCATCTACGTTTGTGTAGATCTTTTGTACGTCTTCGTCGTCCTCAAGAACGCTGTAAAGTTTTTCAAAGGTTTCAAGGTCTTCGCCTGACAATTCCACTTCAGACTGAGGAATCATTTCCAATTCAGTCACTTGGAATTCTTCGATACCAGACTCACGAAGGGCAACGATAGCCTTGTGAAGGTCTGTTGGAGCTGTGTAAACAGTGATTGTTCCTTCTTCTGCTTCTACATCGTCCACATCCACATCTGCTTCTAGCAATTGCTCAAAGACTGCATCAGCGTCCTCACCCGCAAATACGATCACACCCTTGTTATCAAAGAGGTATGAAACTGAACCTGAAGCACCCATGTTTCCGCCGTTTTTACCAAAAGCTGCACGGACATTGGCTGCGGTACGGTTGACGTTTGAAGTCAAGGTATCCACAATCAACATAGAACCATTTGGTCCAAAACCTTCGTAACGTCCTTCTGTAAAGGTTTCGTCTGTGTTTCCTTTTGCTTTATCAATCGCTTTATCGATAACGTGTTTTGGCACTTGGGCTTGTTTCGCACGGTCGATAACGAATTTCAAAGCAGTGTTTGATTCTGGGTCTGGATCACCTTTTTTAGCTGCTACATAGATTTCTACACCAAATTTTGCATATACTTTAGAGTTAGCTCCATCTTTAGCCGTTTTCTTGGCTACGATATTGGCCCATTTACGTCCCATTAGGAATCTCCTTTTTTCACATTTTAATCTTTCTTATTATAACACAAGTTTTTTCGATTTTCACTAGAGGAAATGGATTTTATTCAGCAAATCCAGCTAGGATTGTCCTTTGGCTGCCAAGATTGCCTTGCCTTCTTTTATCAGGGGATGGCGGAAAAGTGAAAAGTACAGTTGGGTGGTCATGGCAACCCAGATAAGGGGTTCACAAAGGATAACTCCCCTATAGCCTGCCCAAGGGATAATCAAAACTACAAAAACAATTTTCCCGATTAGTTCTATAAAGCTGGAAACTAGAGGAAGGACTTTCTGCCCCAATCCCTGCAAGCAATTCCGATAAATCAGCAAAAGGCTCAAAATCGGATAAAAGACTGAACTGATTTGCAGGTAAAGACTACCATTTTCTACCAAGTATCCATCCGTCGAACTGGCCAAGAAGGAAACCAAGCTAGGACTGGCAAAAAAGAGGAAAATACAAATAAAACCTGCCCAGAACATGCTCAAACGACTCCCAACACCAAGGCCTTGAACTATGCGGTCTGGTCGCTTGGCCCCGAGATTTTGAGAGGCAAAGGTCGTCATAGCAGAAGAAATAGCCGTCATCGGAAGCAGAGCAAAAGCCATAATGCGTCTAGCTGCTGTTTGAGCACTAATAATCACAGCTCCAAAAGTATTGACAGAAGACTGTAAAATCACACTACCTATGGACACAATGGAACTCATCAAACCCATAGCCAAACCTTGCTCCAAGAGATCCGCATACAAGGCCTTGTTCCATTTAAAATGCTTGAGTTGAGGAAGTAGTTCTGGAACACTCTTACGGATATAGTAAAAACAGAGAACCGCTGACAATCCTTGCGAAATAATGGTAGCAAGTCCCGCAGATTGAACACCCAGTTGCAGTTGCGTAATAAAATAGAGATCGAGAATCACATTGACCAGAGCAGAGAAAATCAGAAAACCAAGCGCAGCCAGACTGTCACCAATAGACCGCAACAAGCCAGCAAAGAGATTATAGGCAAAACTAACTCCGACACAGGTCACAATCATGGAAATATATTGATAGGACTGGGGAAGTATTTCTGCAGGGGTATCTAAATATTGCAAGAGTGGATACAGGCCGACAAAGCCCATCAACATAACAAAAACACTGAGAAACCCTCCTAAAATCCAGGTTGTAGCAACCGCTTCCTTGATTTTGGTGAAATTACGAGCCCCATAATAGCGGGCAATGACGATCCCCATGCCATTTCCAACACCAAGCGTAAAGCCTATAATCAAGTCAAAAATGGCTGTAGTAGCTCCTACTGCAGCCAAGGATTCTTGGCCAAGAAATCGCCCAACAATCAAGACATCAGCTGTATTATAAAGCTGTTGGAAAATATTTGACAGCAAGATTGGAAAGGCAAAGCTTAACAGCGCAGGAAGAATAGGACCATGTATCAAGTCCACGGATCGTTTCTTATTCATAAAGCTATTATATCAGCTTTCTAAAGGAGCGACAAGGCTCTGTTACTAAGTTTGCAATCAATTGCTTACAGAGAGACAATTTGCTATAATCAAGAAAAGGAGGTCACTTATGAGTTTGACCAGTCAATTAATTACCGATGTATTTCCTGATCTGGATAAGGTTGAAAAGCTAAACAAGGAAGCATTCCCCGAGGAAGAACGAGTTCCTCTGTCAGAATTTTTACGCTATCAAGACCGAGAAGACGCCCACTTTTTTGCTTTTTATAACCAAGAAGAGTTTGTCGGATTTGCTTTTGCCATCTCCAATCCAAAGGCCTTCTATATCAGTTTTTTTGCCATCATGCCCCACTTGAGAAGCCACGGATATGGAAAAGAAATCATCGAAAAGCTGACTGATTTTTACCAGCGAACCATGTTATTGGAAGTCGAGCGATTGGATGAAGAATGCGATAACTTGGAGCAGAGAAAGGCCCGCATGGATTTCTATCATCAAAATGGCTTCAAAACAGCCAACGCTTTTCTAGAGTACGATGGTTTGAGTTTTGAAATTCTCTATCGTGGCGACCATTTTGACGAAGAGGCCTATCGCGATATCTTCCAAAAGTTACAAAATGAACATTATTTTGACTTTCATATAGAGTATCGTCGTTTTAGTGACCATTAAACAAGACTTGTCCATCTGGTGAAGAACCTCTCTTTTTCGATAGAAGCTACATATAAAAATGCATGCAATCTACGATTACATGCATTTTTTATTTTCAACTGATCAGAATAAACTTTTATTCTCTCTATGGCTTAAGCTTCTGCATTGCCTTCTGGAAGAAGGAAGTAGAGAACAGCATAAGCTAAGATTCCAGAACCACCAAGTAGGGTGAAGATGATCCAAAGTGCACGAACAAGTGTGTGGTCCATGTTAAAGTAGTCACCGATACCAGCACATACTCCAGCAATCTTTTTGTCTTGTACATTACGAACAAGGCGTTTTCCCATTATAGTAGTCTCCTTTTTATAGAATGATTTAATTTTATCATCAAATTAAAAAAATTGCAACAGTTTTTTTAATTTTTTTGATTAAATACTCTTTTATTACGCTTTTGAAGCTTATGGAGAATTAATAATTAAACATAAAAAGCAGAGAAAGACTTCTCCGCTTTTATTTTTAATCTTCAATTTCGATTTCAAGTCCGTCGCCTAGGTCAAGCGTTACTTCTTGGTTAGGTGCTAGATCTTCTGCGCCAGAGATAGGAGTTGTCCCTTCTTCATCCTCAATCAAGCCATATTGAACACGGACTTGGTGGTCAATGGCATCAAAGATTTCTGGGTGATCCGCCAAGTATTTCTTAGCATTTTCAGATCCTTGTCCGATTTTTTCACCCTTGTAAGAGTACCATGCTCCCGCTTTTTGGATGATATCGAGATCACTTGCGATCTTCAAGAGCTCACCAGTTTTAGAAATCCCTTCTCCGTACATGATTTCAACAAAGGCTTCCTTAAATGGTGGAGCCACCTTGTTTTTCACGACCTTGATCTTGGTTTCCTTACCGACATTGGTATCTTTCTGGTCACCAGTTCCCTTGATTTGTGTGCTTCCACGAACATCCAAACGGACTGAAGCGTAGAATTTCAAAGCACGTCCACCAGGTGTTGTTTCTGGATTTCCAAACATGACCCCAACTTTTTCACGCAATTGGTTGATAAAGATGGCAATCGTTTTGGTCTTATTGATAGAAGCTCCAAGTTTACGCATGGCTTGACTCATCATACGAGCCTGCAAACCAACGTGGCTGTCTCCAATGTCCCCATCGATTTCTGCACGAGGTACAAGGGCTGCAACCGAGTCGATAACGACGAGGTCAACGGCACCTGAGTCAATCAATTTCCCTGCAATTTCAAGACCTTGCTCACCTGAGTCTGGTTGTGACAAGAGCAATTCGTCAATATTCACACCAAGGGCTGCAGCATAGGCTGGATCAAGGGCATGTTCCGCATCGATAAAGGCAGCGATACCCCCTTCTTTTTGAGCTTGCGCAACAGCGTGAAGGGCAACTGTTGTTTTACCAGATGATTCTGGTCCGTAGATTTCGATGATACGTCCTTTAGGATAACCACCTGAACCAAGAGCAATGTCAAGAGCCAATGAACCTGAACTCATCACTTGAACTTTTTGCTCCGCGCGCTCACCCAAGCGCATGATTGAGCCTTTACCGAAATCTTTCTCAATCAATTTAAGAGCATCGTTCAAGGCTTTTTCACGATCAGCTCCAAATTTTTTTCCGATTTCATCTAATTTTTTTGTTGGTTTTTTCGCCATTTTGTTCTCCTATATTCTACTGGTCCTTAGACCTATCTTTTATTATACCAAAATTTAGTCACTTAATAAAGCCTTGCGAACTAGGTTAAAGGCATGCATAACCGCAATATGACGAACATCTGCACGGCTCCGTCCTGCGATATTAGCCTTGATAACCTCTGTTCCTTTTGCATGCGCCAAGCCGATAAAGACGGTTCCAGCTGGATGCCCCTCTAGGCTATCTGGTCCTGCCACACCCGTCAAACTAACTCCGTAGTCAGACTGAGTCTTGAGACGTGCCTGCTCTGCCATTTTTCGAGCGGTAAACTCAGAAACGACCCCGTGTTCTTTCAGCTCTTGCTCGGAAATATCCAGCATCTTGGACTTTTCCTCTAGGCTGTAGGTGACAAATCCTCCATTAAAGATAGCTGACACACCTGAAAAGTCTGCTAAAGTAGCCTGAAATAGGCCTGCCGTTAAGCTCTCTGCTGCAGTAATGCTTTTCTGTCTTTTCTTAAGTTCTTCTACAACGACACTTGCGAGGCTGGTTTCTTCCCCATATCCATAACAGATGTCTCGTAAAGAAATTCCCTCGAAAGTTTGACAATCCAAGATTTGATTTTCTAGGATATCCAGTGCTTGATCAGCCTTTTCTTGACTAACTGCTTTTGTAGACAAGCGCAAGGTCACTTCTCCTGTTTTGGCATACGGCGCCAAAGTCGGATCGGTTTGATGGTCAATCAAATCCGCCAAAATGGTCACCAACTGACTCTCCCCAATTCCAAAGAAACGGAGCACACGTGAGTATAACTTGGTACCAGTCATTAACTTAGGTAAGAGTTGATTTAAGACCATAGGTTTCAATTCACTAGGTGGTCCCGGGAGGACCACGTAGGTCACGCCATCCACTTCCGACACCCCTCCTACTGCTAAACCTGTCTCATTTGGCAGTGGAGTCGCCCCTTCTACAATTTGGGCTTGGCGCTCATTATTCGGTGTCCGAGCATAGTCAGGTCTATGAGCAAAGAAAATATCCAGTTTCTCTTGCGCTTGAGGGTCAAACACTAGATCTTTTCCCAAAAATTTTGCCAGGGTTTGTTTGGTCAAATCATCCTCGGTTGGTCCCAAGCCCCCTGTCAAAATCACAAGATTACTACGTTGACTCGCAATCTCAAGCAAGGACAAAAGACGAGCTTCATTATCTCCAACAGCTGTTTGGAAGTAGACATCTACCCCGATTTCGGCTAGTTTCTCTGATAAAAACTGAGCATTGGTATTGACAATCTGCCCTGTTAAAATTTCTGTTCCAACAGCAATAATTTCTGCTTTCATGTTTCCTCCTACTTATCTATTCGAATTTTTTTGAAAAAATCGCAGGAAATTTCCCACGATTTGATTCTTTTCTTATTCTGCTTCTTCGTTTGAAGCGTTCGTACTGGTTGAAGGTGCTGTCCGACCAAAGGCTGTTTCGTACAGTACCGCATTGGTTTCCAATTCTGTCACCGGCTCTTTACCTAGTGAACTACGCAAGAGATTTTGCATTTCAAGCATATGTTCTGAAGTGACAATCTGATAAGAAATTCCCTGTAGCTCAGCATCTTCCCCACGCAATTGATGCGTTTCGATATTCTTGAAGGAATCTTGATAGCCGAGCAATTGTGGAATGCTCTTAGCTGACAAGTCCACATTGGTCTGCATGTTATCACTCAAAGCTTTGAGGATACCTTGATAATGACTCACACTGTTTAGGCTCAAAACCTTCTCAACGATCTTTTGAATAACTTCACGTTGACGTTTTTGACGACCATAGTCTCCCTCTGGGTCTTGGTAACGCATCCGTGAATACACCAGAGCTTCCTCCCCATTCAAGGTTTGTTCTCCAACACCGATAGAAATCTTATTAAACTCCTCTTGGTCAGCAATCGAAATTGGGAAACCGAGTGTATTGTTGACGGTAATTCCACCAACCGCATCCACCAATTGTTGAAGCCCCTGCATGTTAACCATCACATAGCGGTCAATGTGGATATTCATCATCTTTTGAATAGTAGAAATTGCAAGTTCCGCACCACCATTAGCATAGGCCGCATTGAGTTTGGCTTCCTGAACTTGACCGTTTCCAGTCTCAATCTTGGTCAAAATATCCCGTTCCAAACTCATCATTGTGGTTTTCTTTGTTTTGGGATTAACCGTCAGGAGAATCATGGAATCACTATTTCCCGCCCACGGGTCTGTACGTTCCACATTTCCCGTATCTACCCCCATCAAGAGGATGGTCAGAGGCTCCGTCGCTTCGATAACGTTGGTTTCTTCCCCGATTTTTTTGTAAGTCTTTTTACTTAGGGTTTCTGTTCCCTGTTGGTAGATGGTATAGCCATAAACCGCTACACCTAAAACTGTTACTGCTAGGAAACCTAGCACCATTCCAATTAATTTTTTAATCATCTCGTTATTTATTTATCAGCTTGCCCATAAGACAAACATCTAAAAATATCCCTTCTGCTAAATAGGCTCCTCTTTCTTGTAAGCCTTCTGTGATAAATCCCATTTTTGAGTAGAGGTGGATCGCAGCCTCGTTTCGTTTTTGTACACTGAGTTGCAAACGGCGCAAGACGCCACTGACTTTAGCCCACTCGATGCCTTCTTCTAGAAGTATAGTCGCCAAGCCTTGGTTCCAGAATTTCCTGCGAACTGCTAGAAAAACATCACCGATATGTCGAACTCTTAAATGTTGGTCCGCTGTGATATTTAAGACTCCTGCAATCTCATCATTCAGTAAGGCGAGGAGAGTAATTTGATTCTCTGATGCAGCTTGTTTTTCGATAAAAAGAGCCATTTCAGAAGCTGTCATCATGATGCCATTTTCATCCAAGCTGGTAAAATCTGTCTCTTGACCGACACAATCTAAAAATGCAATTAAGGCTGTAGCATCTGAAATCTCTGCCTCACGAATACACAACTCATACTCCATCTTGAAGCTCCTTGATGAGTTGTTCAGCCCGAGAGCCATGAGCCGTAAAATGAAGACAACGCCCCTCAGCTTCTTTCAAAATTTCCAACTCCAAGTAAGAATCTGGTAAATCTTCACCCAAAAGATGCCCCCACTCAATAACAGTCACACCACCACCGAAGAGAAACTCATCCAAGTCAATAGAATCAGCATCACCTTCGATACGGTAGACATCCAAGTGGTAAAGTGGCAAACGCCCTTCGTACTCTCTGACAATGGTATAGGTTGGACTTTTAATCATTTGACGGATATCCAAGCCCTTAGCAAGGCCTTTTGTAAAGGTTGTTTTACCCGCTCCCAACTCTCCAGTCAAGATCAGAACATCGTCTTTTTGAAGCAAATGACCTAATCTTTCTCCGAGAGCTAGAAGCTCTTCTTCATTTTTTGTGTGCATGCTACTATTATACCAAAAAGTTTTCTTTTGTGTGAATTTTCTTTATGGACTTACTATAACAATTTTGAAAAATTCTCCTCCACTTAAAAGAATACAACTATTGAAAAAACAAACAGGATATCCCGAATCAGGTGCCCATAAAAGGAGATTTCCCTTTGAATACATTTGGGAAAAAGGAAACGTGCGCATAGAAAACCAACACTGATATAAAGAAGAATCGAGGAAATCACTATGGGGTTCCTCAAGAAAACTATCGTAGCTAGAACGGAAATGACGACTGTTTTCTTTTTATTTAGGTGATTTTCTATAGCGCGAAAAATTTTATCAAAAGGTAAGAAAATCAATAGATCTACTCCTAGCAAGAAAAAGAAGGAGGGTAAAAAGAGGTCAACCAATTCCTGTTGCAATTTGCTAGTGGTTTGGATGCTTTCTGAGAGAACCAGACAGGTTGCCAGAAGATTGACTACTAAAAGGAGGCAATAAACAAGACTCACTTTCTTTTGAACATGTAAAATACTATGTCTAGACTGGTCTGCTGTATGGAAATAATTTATCCCAGCACAAAGAACAGAAATTCCTACTATCAAAATCAAAAAGTAAGCATTGGTCTGTTTTAAAGATAAAAAGGATTCTTTCCATAATAGACAACTACTAAAACTAATCTGGATGACTGCAATCAACAACAATAGGCGAATTGATTTTACCATTTCTTTTCCCTCCCTATATGGGATTATACCTTGTGAGGAGTTTGAAATGATTGTTTCTGCCTCAAGTGTCCTTTTTTTGTGCTCAACTGACCAAAAAACAGCTCTGTTGTACACAGAACTGTTCTTTTACCAGTCTAATCCTTAAACCAGAGAGCAATTTCACGTTTTGCAGAAGCTTCCGAATCGGAGCCGTGAACCACATTTTGAATGGCTTGATTGTCTCCTGCAGCCTTGGCAAAATCTCCTCGGATAGTTCCTGGCAGAGCTTCTTCTGGACGAGTAGCCCCCATCATGGTCCGCCAAGTTTCAATCACTTTCGGACCTGATAGAATGCCCACCACTACTGGTCCTGAAG
The DNA here is from genome assembly GCF_001815805.1 of Streptococcus sp. HMSC072D05. Taxonomy (GTDB): domain Bacteria; phylum Bacillota; class Bacilli; order Lactobacillales; family Streptococcaceae; genus Streptococcus. Next base: position 196,849 of record NZ_KV821982.1, on the reverse strand, counting down.
TCATAAACTGACGGATAGGAGGATAAAAACTTTTTT
>NZ_KV821982.1:175755-196713 GCF_001815805.1 Streptococcus sp. HMSC072D05 | reverse complement strand
TTTTTTCAACCAAGTCTTGATAGTGTTGGTCAATCAAAGCTTCTGAAACTGCTGAACGTAACTCTAATTTTTCGAGTTTGAAACCTCGTTGTTCCATTCTTTGCAGAATTTCGCCAACCAGCCCTCTTTTCACACCATCTGGCTTAATGATAAAGAATGTTTGTTCCATACGGACACCTCCTTGGCATTTTAGTTCTTCTATTCTACCATACTTTATGAAAAAGTGGGAAAATTTTCTGAAATAAAGCAAAGAGAACCCAAAGGTTCTCTTGTTTGCTTTTATTCTACTGTTTCTTCAACTTGGATTTCCACAACTTCCTCTACAGGAGCAAGTTCTGCCTCTTCTTGTTCTGGAGCCAGATATTCTGCTTCATTGATAGCTTGTGGTTCAAGGTTACGGTAGCGAGCCATACCAGTACCTGCTGGGATGATCTTACCGATGATAACATTTTCCTTGAGTCCAAGGAGATGATCTTTCTTACCACGGATGGCTGCGTCTGTAAGGACACGAGTTGTTTCCTGGAAGGAAGCCGCTGACAAGAAACTGTTGGTTTCAAGTGAGGCTTTGGTGATTCCCATAAGAACTGGGCGACCAGTCGCTGGAACTCCACCTGCGATAAGAACATCCTTGTTGGCATCTGTAAAGTCGTTGATGTCCATGAGAGTACCCATAAGAAGATCTGTGTCACCTGGATCCATGACACGAACTTTACGGATCATTTGACGAACCATTACCTCGATGTGTTTGTCACCGATTTCTACCCCTTGGCTACGGTAAACTTTTTGTACTTCACCGAGAAGGTAAGTTTCAACTGACAAGACATCACGAACAGCAAGGAGACGTTTTGGTTGGATAGAACCTTCTGTCAATGCTGCACCGCGAGAGACTTGGTCTCCAACTTCGACACGCATACGTGCTGTAAATGGAACCACGTACTCACCTTCGCCAGTTTCACCCTTAACGAAGACTTTCTTAGTACGAGTTGACGCGTCTTCTTCGATAGCTGTAACTTGTCCTTTGACTTCTGTGATGACCGCTTCCCCTTTCGGATTGCGGGCTTCAAAGATTTCTTGGACACGAGGAAGACCCTGAGTGATATCGGTATTTGAGGCAACCCCACCCGTGTGGAAGGTACGCATTGTAAGCTGTGTACCAGGTTCCCCGATAGATTGGGCAGCGATTGTACCAACTGCTTCACCAACTTCAACCGCATCACCAGTCGCCAAGTTGATACCGTAACAGTGACGGCAGACACCATGACGAGTGTTACATGTAAATACAGAGCGGATAGTAACTTCTTCCACACCAGCATTAACAATTTCACGCGCCTTGTCTTCTGTAATCAACTCATTTGAACCAATGATCACTGCACCAGTTTCTGGGTGTTTAACAGTTTTCTTAGTGTAACGACCATTGAGGCGTTCTTCGAGAGACTCGATCATCTCTTTTCCTTCTGCGATAGAACGGATCAAGAGACCACGGTCTGTTCCACAGTCGTCCTCACGGATGATAACGTCTTGGGCAACGTCAACCAAACGACGAGTCAAGTAACCTGAGTCGGCTGTCTTAAGGGCCGTATCGGTCATACCTTTACGGGCACCGTGAGTTGAGAAGAACATTTCGAGTACTGACAAACCTTCGCGGAAGTTTGAAAGGATTGGCAATTCCATGATACGTCCGTTCGGAGCGGCCATCAGACCACGCATACCGGCAAGCTGTGAGAAGTTTGAGATGTTACCACGGGCTCCAGAGTCCATCATCATAACGATTGGATTCTTAGGATCTTGGTTGGCAACCAAACGTTTCTCCAATTTTTCACGGGCTGCACGCCATTCAGCTGTAACAGCGTTGTAGCGCTCGTCGTCTGTGATCATACCACGACGGAATTGTTTGGTGATTTGTTCTACACGTTTGTGTGATTCTTCGATGATTTCAGCCTTGTCTTCAACAACTGGGATATCGGCAATACCCACTGTCAAACCTGCAAGAGTTGAGTGGTGGTAACCGAGGTTCTTCATGCGGTCAAGTAGGGCAGAAGTTTCTGTCGTACGGAAACGTTTGAAGATTTCAGCGATGATATTCCCAAGATTTTTCTTCTTGAATGGAGGGTTGAGTTCAAGATTGCTGATTGCTTCCTTGATATCTCCACCTAGTGGCAAGAAGTATTTAGCTGGAACACCTTCTGTTAAGTTGGCATTTGTAGGTTCTTGCAAGTAAGGTAGACCCTCTGGCATGATGTCATTGAAGAGGATTTTACCAACCGTTGTCAGCAAGACCTTGTGTTTTTGCTCTTCAGTCCAAGGTTTATTGAGGCTATCTGTCGCGATACCAACACGTGAGTGGAGGTGAACATAACCATTACGGTAAGCCATAACAGCTTCATCACGGTCCTTGAAGACCATTCCTTCCCCTTCACGACCAGCTTCTTCCATGGTCAAGTAGTAGTTACCCAAAACCATGTCCTGAGATGGAGTAACAACTGGTTTACCATCTTTCGGGTTCAAGATATGCTCAGCAGCCAACATCAAGATACGAGCTTCTGCTTGAGCTTCTTCTGAAAGCGGTACGTGGATGGCCATTTGGTCCCCGTCAAAGTCGGCATTGTAGGCTTCACAGACAAGCGGGTGCAAGCGAAGGGCTTTACCGTCAATCAAGACTGGCTCGAAGGCTTGGATACCCAAACGGTGAAGGGTCGGTGCGCGGTTCAAAAGTACTGGGTGTTCTTTAATCACTTCTTCGAGGATATCCCAGATACGTTCGTCTCCACGTTCCACCAAGCGTTTAGCCGCTTTGACGTTCTGCACGATGTCGCGCGCAACGATTTCACGCATCACAAATGGTTTAAAGAGCTCAATCGCCATTTCACGTGGCACACCACATTGGTACATCTTAAGAGTTGGACCAACGGCGATAACGGAACGTCCTGAGAAGTCAACACGTTTACCGAGCAAGTTTTGACGGAAGCGCCCTTGTTTCCCTTTAAGCATGTGGCTCAATGATTTCAGTGGACGGCTACCTGGTCCTGTGATCGGACGACCACGACGACCATTATCAATCAAAGCGTCAACTGCTTCTTGAAGCATACGCTTCTCATTTTGAACGATGATACCTGGTGCATTCAACTCAAGCAAACGAGCCAAACGGTTGTTACGGTTGATGACACGGCGGTAAAGGTCGTTCAAGTCAGATGAGGCAAAGCGGCCACCATCCAACTGCAACATTGGACGAAGGTCTGGTGGAATAACTGGAAGGATGTTGAGAATCATCCATTCAGGTTTATTTCCAGACTTGTAAAAGGCATCCAAAACATCCAAACGACGGATGGCTTTGACACGTTTTTGTCCAGTAGCTGTTTTCAACTCTTCTTTGAGTTCGGCAATTTCTTTTTCAAGATCTACTTGTTTCAAGAGGTCTTGGATAGCTTCGGCACCCATTTTGGCAACGAATGATCCATAACCATACTCACGCAAGCGCTCACGGTATTCGCGCTCTGTCATGATAGACTTGTGCTCAAGTGGTGTATCCTTAGGATCAATCACCACATAAGCCGCAAAGTAGATAACTTCCTCGAGGGCACGAGGGCTCATATCAAGAGTCAAGCCCATACGGCTTGGAATCCCCTTGAAATACCAGATGTGAGATACAGGAGCTTTCAACTCGATGTGCCCCATACGCTCACGACGAACTTTCGTACGCGTTACTTCAACCCCACAGCGGTCACAAACAATCCCTCTGTAACGAATGCGTTTGTACTTCCCACAAGCACATTCCCAGTCTTTTGTAGGACCAAAGATGACTTCGTCAAAGAGTCCTTCACGTTCTGGTTTTAACGTACGGTAATTGATTGTTTCAGGTTTTTTGACTTCTCCATAAGACCATGAACGGACTTTGCTTGGAGAAGCTAGGGTGATTTGCATACTTTTAAAACGATTTACATCAACCACTATTTCTTCCCTTTCTATTCTAAGTGAACTGCTTATTCTTGTTCAGCAGCTTCTTCTGTTGCTTCCGCTTTTGTTGCTTTCTCAGCTTCTTCTGCTTCAAAGGCTGCTTTAGCCTCTTGGGCTGCTTTTTCGCGGGCTTTTTCAAGGTCATCTACGTGGATGACATCTTCGTCCATTCCTTCATCCAAGTCGCGAAGTTCCACTTCTTGGTCATCTTCGTCAAGGACACGCATGTCAAGACCAAGAGATTGCAATTCTTTGACAAGAACTCGGAAGGATTCTGGAACACCTGGTTTTGGAATTGGTTTTCCTTTTGTAATAGCTTCATAAGCTTTCAAACGTCCGTTGATATCGTCAGACTTGTAAGTCAAGATTTCTTGGAGAACATTTGACGCACCGTAGGCTTCAAGAGCCCAAACTTCCATCTCACCGAAACGTTGTCCACCAAACTGAGCTTTACCTCCGAGTGGTTGTTGGGTAACAGTTGAGTATGGTCCGACTGAACGCGCGTGCAATTTATCATCAACCATGTGGTGGAGTTTGATCATGTACATGACACCAACTGATACACGGTTGTCAAAAGGCTCACCTGTACGTCCATCGTAAAGGATTGTCTTAGCATCACTATCCATACCTGCTTCTTTAACAGTGTCCCAAAGGTCTTCAGAACTTGCTCCGTCAAAGACTGGTGTTGCGATGTGGATACCAAGAGTACGGGCTGCCATACCAAGGTGGAGTTCCATAACCTGACCGATATTCATACGTGATGGTACCCCAAGAGGGTTCAACATGATATCGACTGGAGTTCCGTCTGGAAGGTAAGGCATGTCTTCTACAGGGACGATACGAGAGACAACCCCTTTGTTTCCGTGACGTCCGGCCATCTTATCTCCGACCTTGATCTTACGTTTTTGAGCGATGTAGACACGAACCAGCATGTTAACACCTGATTGCAACTCATCTCCATTTGCACGCGTAAAGATCTTAACATCACGAACGACACCATCGGCACCGTGAGGTACACGAAGAGAAGTGTCACGCACTTCACGAGACTTGTCTCCGAAGATAGCGTGCAAGAGACGTTCTTCAGCTGAGAGATCTTTCTCACCCTTAGGTGTGACTTTACCTACAAGGATGTCCCCTTCTTTAACCTCGGCACCGATACGGATAATACCCATTTCGTCAAGGTCTTTAAGGGCATCTTCACCAACGTTTGGAATTTCACGAGTAATTTCTTCAGGTCCAAGCTTTGTATCGCGCGTTTCTGATTCATATTCTTCGAGGTGGACAGATGTGTAAACATCGTCTTTGACCAAGCGTTCGCTCATGATAACGGCATCCTCGAAGTTGTAACCTTCCCAAGTCATGTAGGCAACGATTGGGTTTTGTCCAAGCGCCATTTCCCCTTTTTCCATAGAAGGTCCGTCAGCGATAAAATCGCCTTTTTCAACAACATCGCCAACTTTAACGAGAGTGCGTTGGTTGTAGGCAGTACCTGAGTTTGAACGACGGAATTTTTGGATGTGGTAAACATCTAGTGAACCATCTTCACGACGAACTTCTACCTTGTCAGCATCTGCGTAAGTAACTTTACCTCCATACTGAGCAATAACAGCCGCTCCAGAATCATGAGCTGCTTGGTATTCCATACCAGTACCAACGTAAGGTGCTTTTGGATTAATCAATGGCACAGCCTGACGTTGCATGTTGGCACCCATGAGGGCTCGGTTGGAGTCATCGTTTTCCAAGAAAGGAATACATGCTGTCGCAACGGCAACTACCTGTTTTGGTGACACGTCCATGTAGTCAACCACTTCTGCTGGATACTCTTGGTTGACCCCTTGGTGACGTCCCATGACAACCTTCTCAGCAAAAGTACCGTCTTCGTTGAGGCGAGAGTTAGCCTGCGCTACAGTAAATTCATCTTCTTCATCGGCTGTCAACCAAACAATTTCGTTTGTGACTACACCTGTTTCACGATCAACCTTACGGTATGGTGTTTGAACAAATCCATACTTGTTCAAGTGACCATATGATGACAAGTTATTGATCAAACCGATGTTAGGTCCTTCAGGTGTCTCGATTGGACACATACGACCATAGTGAGTGTAGTGCACGTCACGAACTTCATATCCAGCACGGTCACGAGTCAAACCACCAGGTCCCAAGGCTGACAAACGGCGTTTGTGAGACAACTCAGAAAGCGGGTTGTGTTGGTCCATGAACTGTGACAACTGTGATGAACCAAAGAATTCTTTAACCGCAGCTGTGACAGGACGGATATTGATAATTTGTTGTGGTGTTAAAACTTCATTGTCCTGAACAGACATACGTTCACGGACATTACGTTCCATACGAGAAAGTCCAAGACGTACTTGGTTGGCAAGCAATTCACCAACTGCACGGATACGACGGTTTCCAAGGTGGTCGATATCATCCACACGTCCGATACCTTCTGCCAAGTTAAGGAAGTAGCTCATCTCTGCAAGGATATCCGCAGGAGTTACAACACGAACCTTGTCGTCTGGATTGGCATTTCCGATGATGGTTACAACACGGTCTGGGTCTGTTGGGGCAACAACTTTGAATTTTTGAAGGACAACCGGTTCTGTCAAAACAGCTGCATCGTTTGGAATATAAACAATTTTGTTCAAGTCGCCATCCAAGTGACTCTCGATACTTTCGATCACGCTACGAGTCATAACGGTACCCGCTTCTACCAAGATTTCACCAGTTTCAGGGTCTACCAATGGCTCCGCAATGGTTTGGTTGAGCAAGCGTGTTTTAACATTGAGTTTTTTATTGATCTTGTAACGACCAACAGCTGCCAAATCGTAGCGACGTGGGTCAAAGAAACGCGCTACAAGCAAGCTACGTGAGCTTTCAGCAGTCTTAGGCTCACCTGGACGAAGGCGTTCGTAAATTTCTTTCAAGGCTTCGTCTGTACGAGAGTCCATTGGATTCTTGTGAATATCTTTTTCAACGGTGTTGCGAACCAATTCGCTATCACCAAAGATATCAAAGATTTCATCATCACCTGAGAAACCAAGCGCACGAACTAAGGTCGTAAATGGAATCTTACGAGTACGATCGATACGAGTATAAGCGATGTCTTTTGAGTCGCTTTCAAGTTCCAACCAAGCTCCACGGTTAGGGATAACAGTTGAGCCGTATCCCACTTTACCGTTCTTGTCTACTTTGTCGTTAAAGTAAACACCTGGTGAGCGGACCAACTGAGAAACGATAATACGTTCACCACCATTGATGATGAAAGTACCCATTTCGGTCATGATTGGGAAATCACCAAAGAAGACTTCTTGGGTCTTGATTTCGCCTGTTTCTTTATTGATCAAGCGGAAGGTTACAAAAATTGGTGCTGAGTAGCTAGCATCGTGGATACGTGCTTCTTCGAGCGTGTATTTTGGTTCCTTGATTTCATAGCCAACAAATTCCAACTCCATTGTGTCTGTGAAGTTTGAAATTGGCAATACATCTTCAAAAACTTCCTTAAGACCGTGATCTAGGAAATCTTTGAATGAATCCGTTTGAATTTCAATCAAATTTGGTAAGTCAAGAACTTCTTTGATTCTTGAAAAACTACGACGGGTACGATGTTTCCCGTATTGAACGTCATGTCCTGCCAAGATGATTCTCCTTTGTAAATAAATTCCAAGCCTTGTCAATCAGGCTTTTCTAATCGTCATATGGTTTTAAAAACCCCTATCACCGTGTCCCTTTGACGAATTTTCAGAATCTTTAAATCTTTGTTACAAGCACTCAAAAACCTGAAAAAAAGCACAAAAAGAGCAGCTAAATCTGACTTTTCCAGAAGATTTAACTGCTGTGAGCCTTGTCTGGACAATATTTCAGACAAAACCTACGACAAATGATTACTCATATTATACCTTATTTAGCTAGATTTTTCAAGGTTTTTTTACTATTTTTTAAACAATCTTTTCCTATATATTATTTTAAAATTTCAAGAGAATGAAGCATTATATTTTCTCTTAAAATTTAGGAAAACGCTTGCACTAATGTTTACCTCGTGCTATACTGATAGGGAACAACTACACAAGGAGAATTGTGATGAAAAAGATCCCATCTCAAACTGAGAAAAAAATGATTTACGGTATCCGTTCCTTGAAGAACGGAACTGGTTCTGTCCTTATTGGTGCCAGCATTATCCTGCTTTCTGCTGCAATGCCAACTATTTCGGCTAACGAAAACCTTCCTCAAACTCAGGAAAATACCAGCGCTGTGACCAAGGCCCCTACTGAGACTGAAACGAGTCAAACTCAAAAGGAAACGCCTATTTCTGAACAAAAGAATGCAAACGCTTCCCTTGATTCTAAAAAGGAAGCTCCAGCTGCGGAAACTACTACAGCACTAGAAACACCTAAAACAGAAGATGCTAGCACAAGCCAGGCTAACAGCAAGGAAGAGAAAGTAGATGCTAGCACTTCAACGCCAACTTCAGATCAAAAACCACAAGCTGACACATCTTCTGAAGAACCCATCGCAGATAATCACTTCCGTATCCATGTAAAAAAACTCCCTGAAGAAAACAAAGATTCTCAAGGTCTTTGGACTTGGGACGATGTTGAAAAGCCGTCTGAAAACTGGCCCAATGGAGCCAAGTCCTTCAAGGATGCCAAGCAAGATGACTACGGCTATTACCTAGATGTCAAACTCAAAAATGAGCAAGCCAAGAAAGTCAGCTTCCTTATCAACAATACCAAGGGGGTTAACCTGACAGGGGACCGTTCTGTAGAGCGCCTCTCTCCAAAAATGAATGAGGCTTGGCTAGATGAAAACTACAAGGTACACAACTACCGTCCTCAGCCAGCAGGAACTGTCCGTGTCAACTATTACCGCACAGATGGCAACTATGACAAAAAATCTCTTTGGTATTGGGGCGATGTCAAAAACCCAAGCAGTGGAGAATGGCCTGACGGTACTGACTTTACCGCAACTGGAAAATATGGACGCTACATTGATATCCCACTCAATGAAGCTGCAAGAGAATTTGGATTTTTATTACTAGACGAAAGCAAGAAAGGCGATGATGTGAAAATCAGAAAAGAAGATTATAAATTCACTGATCTAAAAAATCACAGTCAGATTTTCCTCAAAGATGATGACGAAACCATCTACACCAACCCCTACTACGTTCACGATATCCGTATGACTGGTGCCCAACACGTGGCTAAATCTCGTATCGAAAGCAGTTTTTCTACCCTCGTTGGAGCTAAGAAAGACGATATCCTCAAACACTCCAGCATCACTGATTACCAAGGGAATAAAGTAGCTATCACAGACGTGGAAGTGGATGAGACAGGTAAAAAAGTGACCTACATCGGCGACTTCTCTGACACCCAACACCCGTACACTGTCAGCTACAATTCAGACCGCTTTACCACACGTTCAAGCTGGCGCCTCAAGGATGAGTCCTACAGTTACGATGGTCCACTCGGCGCAACTCTAAAAGAAGATGGCAAGCGTGTTGACCTCACCCTCTGGTCTCCAAGTGCTGATAAGGTTTCCGTTGTTGTCTATGACAAGAAAGACCCTGAAAAAGTAGTTGGAACTGTCGCCCTTGAAAAAGGAGAAAAAGGAACCTGGAAACAAACTCTGGATGCAAACTCTGGTCTCGGTATCAGCAACTACACTGGCTACTACTACCACTACCAAATCGAGCGCCAAGGTAAAACTGTCCTCGTTCTTGACCCTTATGCCAAATCATTAGCGGCTTGGAACAGTGACCTAGCAAAAACAGATGCCGCTCATAAGGTCGCTAAAGCTGCCTTTGTCGATCCAGCGAAGTTAGGTCCGCAAGACTTGACCTATGGAAAGATTCGTAACTTCAAATCACGTGAAGATGCCGTTATCTATGAAGCTCATGTACGTGACTTCACTTCGGATCCTGCCATCGCAAAAGACTTGACCAAGCCATTTGGTACCTTTGAAGCCTTTATCGAAAAACTGGACTATCTCAAAGACTTGGGTGTGACCCACATCCAGCTCCTTCCAGTCTTGTCTTACTACTTTGTCAATGAATTGAAAAACCATGAACGTTTGTCTGCCTACGCTTCAAGCAACAGCAACTACAACTGGGGATATGACCCTCAAAACTACTTCTCCTTGACTGGTATGTACTCAAGCAATCCTAAGGATCCAGAAAAACGTATTGCCGAATTCAAAAACCTCATCAACGAAATCCACAAACGTGGCATGGGTGCTATCCTGGACGTGGTCTACAACCATACTGCAAAGGTTGACATTTTTGAAGATATTGAGCCAAACTACTATCACTTTATGGATGCAGACGGAACTCCTCGTACCAGCTTCGGAGGCGGCCGTTTGGGAACTACCCACTACATGTCTAAACGTGTCTTGGTAGACTCTATCAAGTATTTGGTCGAAACCTACAAAGTAGATGGTTTCCGCTTTGATATGATGGGTGACCACGATGCGGCTTCTATTGAAGAAGCGTACAAGGCTGCACGCGCCCTCAATCCAAATCTTATCATGTTAGGTGAAGGCTGGAGAACCTATACTGGTGATGAAAATACGCCTGTACAACCTGCTGACCAGTCTTGGATGAAGAAAACTGATACTGTCGCTGTCTTTTCAGACGACATCCGTAACAACCTCAAGTCTGGTTATCCAAACGAAGGCCAACCTGCCTTTATCACAGGTGGAAAACGCGATATCAACACTATCTTCAAAAATCTCATTGCTCAACCAACTAACTTTGAAGCAGACAGTCCTGGAGATGTTGTCCAGTATATCGCAGCCCATGATAACTTGACCCTCTTTGACATTATTGCTCAGTCTATCAAAAAAGACCCAAGCAAGGCTGAAAACTACGCTGAGATCCATCGTCGTTTGCGACTTGGAAACCTCATGGTCTTGACTGCTCAAGGAACTCCGTTTATCCACTCTGGTCAGGAATACGGACGTACCAAACAATTCCTTGATCCAGCCTATAAGACTCCTGTTCCTGAAGATAAGGTTCCAAACAAGTCTCACTTGTTGCGTGACAAGGACGGCAAGCCTTTTGTCTATCCTTACTTTATCCATGACTCTTACGACTCTAGTGATGCTGTCAACAAGTTTGATTGGACCAAGGCAACAGATGGTAAAGTCTTCCCTGAAAATGTCAAGAGCCGTGACTACATGAAAGGTCTGATCGCCCTTCGTCAATCGACAGATGCCTTCCGACTCAAGAGTCTGCAAGACATCAAGGAGCGCGTCCGACTCATTACTGTTCCAGGACAAAATGGCGTTGAAAAAGAAGATGTGACCATCGGCTACCAAATCACTGCTCCAAACGGTGATGTCTACGCTGTCTTTGTCAATGCGGATGATAAGGCTCGCGAATTTACTCTAGGAACTGCATTTGCTCACTTGAGAAAAGCTGAAGTCCTGGCAGATGAAAATCAAGCCGGACCAGTAGGAATCGCTAAACCTCAAGGTCTCGAATGGACTGAAAAAGGCTTGAAATTGAACGCTCTCACTGCAGTTGTTCTCCGCTTGTCTCAAGGTGGTGCTATTGTCGCCCCAGCTGTGGAAGAAAAACCAGAATTTGATCTTTCTAGCTTGGAAGTTGAACCAGAACAAGGCCAAGCTCAAAACCTAGCAGCCAATCCTGAAACTCAAGAAACTGCTGCAGAGGCTCACTCTCAGAACCTCCTTCCAAACACAGGAACTGAGAGCAAATCCCTCCTTGCCCTTGCTGGATTCAGTATCTTTGCCCTTCTCGGACTTGGATGGTTGATGAAAAACAAGAAAGAGAACTGATAATCAATGAAAATCAAAGAGTAAACTAGGAAGTTAGCCACAGACTGCTCAAAACACAGCTTTGAGCTTGTAGATAAGGCGAAGCTGACCTGATTTAAAGAGATTTTCGAAGAGTATAACCTAGCCCTCCTATAGAAAAACACCCTATGATTAGAAGAATCTTCTAGTCATGGGGTGTTGTTTTTATGATACACTTAGCTATCAAATCATATATTCTACACTATAGCTAGCGTCTGATAAGATACGAGCCAGGAACTGCTTGGTTCGTTCTTCTTGTGGACGACTAAAGAAATCGTGGGGATTGTTCTCCTCTACGATACGGCCTCCATCCATGAAAATAACGTGGTTGGCGACATCTCTAGCAAATCCCATCTCATGCGTGACGACCACCATGGTCACACCTTCTCCCGCCAACTGTTTCAGAACATCCAAAACATCTCCAACCAACTCAGGGTCTAGTGCTGATGTTGGTTCATCTAGCAAAATGACCTCGGGTTTGACGGCAATAGCACGCGCAATTCCTATTCGTTGTTGTTGCCCTCCAGATAGTTGTGAAGGGTAGTAGTCTTTGTAGGCCAGTAAACCAACTTTTTCCAAGGCAGATTCTGCACGTTTGAGCGCTTCTTCCTTGGGAACTTTACGAGCCACTATTAGGCCTTCTAGAATATTTTCCAGAGCAGTTTTGTTTGCAAAGAGATTGTAGTGTTGGAAAACAAAGGCTGTTTTTTGGCGAATTTCTAGAATGTCTTTCTTGCTCAATTTGGATAAGTCATAGGTCTTTCCTGCCAAGGTCAAACGGCCACTGTCAGCTTTTTCTAAGTGATTAAGACAACGGAGAAAGGTCGTTTTCCCCGAACCTGATGGTCCTAAAATAACGACGACATCCCCTTGGTTAACCTGAAGATTGACATCCTCCAAGACCTGCCTCTCACCAAATGTTTTTGCGATATGTTCTACTTGTAACATCCTGTCCTCCTATACGAAACGCGCGCTAGATGCTTTTGCTCTCTTTTCTTTTTTCACATAGCCTTTCTCCAGTAGGGAGAAGCCCCACTGAATCAAACCACAGATCAAAATATACTGCAAAAAGATCACAAAATAAGACTCAAAATACTGGTAACCGTAGGACGCTTCTACACGAGCAATAGCGGTGATGTCCTTGATAGTCATAACAAAGACCAGGGAGGTCCCTTTGACGATATTGATCACCAGATTGGCCAAGTTAGGCAAGGCTGAGCGCAAGGCTTGAGGAAAAACAATCCTTAGATAGGCCTGGGTCGTAGTCAAGCCAATCGCATGCGCTGCCTCTAGTTGTCCCTTGTCCACCGTCAAGATGGCTGAACGCAAAATCTCCGATAAACTCCCGACTGTCATCAAACTATAAATGATAAAGGCATAATAGAGAGGATCAAGCTTGAAAATATCAAAGTCACTTCCTATGCTTTTGAGAAATTGATTCAGCAGGCTTGGAAACAAACTATAAAAGAAGAGAATCAATAAAATCGGAGGAGTCGCTCGGATAAAGGCCAGATAGACCAGAGAAAAACTCCTCACACCTCGAACCTTGTAAATCTGCCCCAAGGCTAAAAATAGAGCCGGTAAAAAGCTTAAGACCATAGCCACAATCATGATAATCAAGGTGATTGGCACACCCTTCAAGGTCTCCAGAAAGGTCTTTACAATATAGTCTATATCCATTTCTTACCTCCCTTTTGTTTCCAAAGACTTCTCAAGCAAACGACTCAAGCTAGAAATAACCAAGGCAATCCCCCAGTAAAGAAGCGCAACTGCCGTATAGGTTTCCAGAGAGTAGTTCCCTAAATTGCGACTAATCAAGAGATTGCCTGCCCCCATAACATCAACAAAACCAATCGTATAAGCCAAGGCAGCATCCCGCATGAGATTGAGAATAGCGGTCGTTATATTGGGAAGAGCAACTTGAAAAGCTTGAGGAAAAATGATTCTCCAAAAAGTCTGACTTGGAGTCAAACCAATACTAAGCCCGGCCTCTGTCTGCCCCTTTGGAATAGCTTGATAGGCCGCCTTGAAAACCTCGGCAACAACAGCCGCAAACAAGAGAATCATCGTCAGGAGAACAAAAATAGTTTTAGACCAGTTGTTGATATCCAAACCAAGCCACCATTTCAGAAATTCTGGCAAGCCATAAAAGACTAGAAAAAGCAAGACAATCGGCGGTGTACAACGAAGGGTGAAAATATAGCCTTTGGAAATCGCTGCAAAACTCTTGTCTTCTCCTACTTGTGCCCAGGCCAAGAGACCTCCAAAAAGGGAACCAAGAAGAGTGGTAAAAAAGAGAATGGACAAGGTCATAGGAAGCGCCTGCCATAAGGTCGGTAAAAACTGAAAGACCTTGGAAAAATCATAAGAAACCATGCAAAACCCTTTCTAGTCTTGGAATTTCTGGTCTAGTCTTTGTCTACGTAACTAAAGACATCTTCTTTAAAGTATTGCTGAGATAGCTTAGCAAGCGTGCCATCTTCCTTCAACTCTTTGATTGCTTTTTCATATTCTTTAGCGAATTTCTCACCCTTTTCATCACGGTGAATCAAGGGATAAGTTGGAATACCCTTGTATGGGAACCAGCTGAGTTTATCCGCATATTGGTGGTAAGGGCCATCTTCTGCGGTAACTGCTTTTTCAAAGGACAGTTTGATATCAAAGAAGGCGTCATAACGTCCTTCTAAGACCCAGGCATAGGCATCTGCCACTTTAAAGGATTCAGCTGCTGTTAGCTCAATCGGTGCATCCTGATGTTTTTCATTGTAGCTGGTGATAACATTCCATTGAGCATTCTGTGGAGAGATGGGAACCAATTTCCCTTTATTCTTAGCAAAGTCATCAATGGTTTTGTATTTCTGTTCATCTTCTTTTCTGACAGTAAATCCGATGATGCTCGCTCCGACTGGTTCAGATGGAATGACAAACTTTTTAGCTCGTTCATCTGTGTACCAAGCTCCCTTGGTTCCGATGTCATACTTACCTGATTCCAGACCAATCAAGAGGTCGTCATCACTGGTACCCGTATATTCAAATTGATAGTTTGCCAACTTCTCATCAACAGCCTTCAAAACAGCTACTTCATAACCATCTGATTCCCCTTTTTCATTGACAAAATCATATGGAACATAGTTTTGTGTATGGGCAACCTTCAAGGTTATGACTTCAGCAGACGAAGCCGTTTCTCCCTCCTTGGCTGGAGCGCCAGCTAAACTTCTCCCGATAATCGTTGCCCCAATTACTGCAACAACTGCTACACCACCGATAATCCATGCTTTTTTACTCATTTTTTCTCCTTTAGTTTTCAAGCGCTTCTCTCACCCACTGGATACGTTCAACTGCGATATCACTTGGAATGGTACAATCTGCCCCAAGTACCAAGCCCTGTTCCCCAGCTTCTGCAACTAGTTTCTTTGCCTCAGCCTGAATGGCATCCTTGCTACCAGTATACAGTAAGCCCGTCTTGCCATTTTCGAATCCTCCAAGAACCGTACGTCCCTTGAAAATCTCACGACCTTCCTTGAGAGTGATTCCCTCTGGTCCTACAGCCCAGTTAAAGACTTGGGCTGGATAGTCTGCAAAAAGGTGAATATCATTTCGCGCCCCCTCGTAGCCACAGATATGAAGAACTGTGACGCCACCAACAGCACTAGCTGCTTCCAGAACCGTTATCTCGCTAGGGGCAATGACGGCTTGATACTCTGCTGCCGACACTCGTTGATCTTGGATGCTTTGCACGCTGAGGTAGATTCCATCAGCACCAGCCTCTTCGATGATAGCTCGACTGAGACTAGCAATATCCTCTGCAATCACATCCAACACCTTTTTAAGAGCTTTAGGATCTTCCACCAAAAAATCAGCAATGAGATCATCCCCACCAGACACTTCCCCCAGTAGCCACTTGAGATAGGTCACAGGAGCAAAAATATTGTAAATCGCAACGATATCTTCTGTAAACTCTTGCTTGATTTTCTGAACCAAGTCAACCTGCTCTTTTATCCAAGCGTGCTCTGATCCGAGTGGTTGAATGGTCGCCAATTCTTGAAGTGATTTTCCTTTGGCAATCGCTGGATTTGGATAAGCAAAGTAGCCATCACTCATGAGTTTGATAAAGTCTGGCTGAACTTCTCGGATAAAGCGCTTATGGCCCTCAATATTCTTCTCGATAATGGCTGGATTTGAGAATCCGTGTAGCCATTCGTCTTCGGATGTGAAATGGTGCCAAAAGCTAACTGGCACACGATCAACCTTTTCACCTCTAAATGCTTTTAAAACCCATTCTCTTTTTTCTGACATTCTTATTCTCCATTTCTTACTTTTCCAACTAATAAACTGCTTGCGATATCATTCGAGCGTAGAAAGGGAAGACTGGACTTGGAAAAATCCTGAACTCCACGACATCTCTCTCCATTTTTACAATGCCCATTTTTTACGACGCTTATGGCAACCAAAGCCAGCAAACCGACAACTGCAATGAAGATGCCCCATCTTTTACTTTTCATAGCTCCTCCTTTTAGAGAACAGCTGCCTGCCGAATCCAGTCCAACCTCTCTAAGTCAAAGTCATCTGGAACAGTACAGTCAGCTCCCAGAAGAACGCCTTTACTACCAGCTTCAGCCAGCAACCGTCTTGTTTCATTTTGCAATTCCGCCTTGGAACCTTGATAAAGCAAGCTTTTCTTGCCATTTTCAAATCCACCTAAAACGGCCTTGCCTCGAAACAACTCCTGACCCTGTGTCAAACTAACCTCCTCATGATGAGTCGCCCAGTTGACCACTTGAGCTGGATAGTCCTTAAATATCGTCACATCATTGCTCGCACCTTCAAAACCACAGATATGGAGGATATTGGTCCCACCAACCTGATTGGCTGCTTCCAAAATCGCTATATTGCTCGGTTCGATATAGGTTTGGTAGAGTGATGGTGTGATGCGCTCATCTTGAATTTCCTGGGTACTGAGGTAAATCCCGTCAACACCGCCTTGCTGGATGATTTTCTGAGTTAGGATAGCAATATCTCCTGCAATCACATCTAGAATCGCTCTGAATTGCTCAGGATTTTCAAGCAATAGATCAGCCACTTCCCTATCTCCTCGAGAAGTTTCTGTACGGAACCAGCGCTTGAGGTATGAGATAGGCGAAAAGATATTGTAGAAAGAAGCAATCTCTTCGGTAAAGGTCTCTCGAATCGCTTGTACCACTTCCACCTGTTGCTGAATCCATGGGTGTTCCTCACCAATCGACTCAATAGAAGTCAGCTCCTGAATGCTTGCGATCTTAGGACTATAGACATTACTTGGATAAAGAAAAAAACCGTCGCTCATAATTTTGACAAAATCAGGGCGAATCCTTTCCACATAGTTGCGATGCCCATCAACACTTTTTTGAAAGATACGTGGATTGTTTAATCCCTGCTCCTTTTCTTCGAGTGTTACAAAATGAAACCAAAATCCCACAGGAACTCTTTCCACTTCATCGCCTCGAATCGCTCTAAAGACTAGCTCTCTTTTACTCGCCATACCTTTCTCCTTCCATTTGGATTGAAACCATCTTACCACTCCTTTTCCCCTTTTCCCAATATATATTGACTATCAACTCGATTGGAAATTTTTATATCTATAAAGAAAAAAATCCCTAAAAAGCTTGATGTTACTAGCCTTTCAAAGATTCACTTTATTTTCATCTATTTTCCAAAAAGAAGCTGATATAGATTTTCTATCAAGCCGATTGAATTTTTTTATATCCATCTTCATTCCCAAATTAAGTACATAATTTTATCCTAATACCAAATTACTACTGAAAAATTTCTTTTCTCTCGGTATTTCCTTGCACAAATCCCATGAAAACGCTACAATATTAATAGACTATTATTAGGAGGATGGGATTATGAAAATATCCAAAGTTACCATTACAATTGCTTCTACACTTACTTCCGTCATTTTACTGACTGGCTGTGGTACAAATTCGGCAAATTCACAGACAACACAAAGTAGTACATCTGATAATCAGGTTACAATGACCTATGATCAGTTGCGTTCAAGAGAAAATACTATGTCAACTCTTTGGTATCAAAAAGCAGCTGAAACCAAGGCACTCTATCTACAAGGTTACAATGTCGCTACTGATCGTTTGAAAGAACTACTAAAAACACAGACAGATAAACCCTACTCTATCGTTTTGGACTTGGACGAAACTGTATTAGACAATAGCCCTTATCAAGCGCAAAATGTCAAAGACGGAACAGCATTTACCCCAGAAAACTGGGATGTCTGGGTAAAAAAAGCCGCAGCCAAGGCTGTACCAGGTGCTAAAGACTTTCTCCAATTTGCAGACCAAAACGGTGTCCAAATTTACTATGTATCTGACCGCACGATAGATCAGGTAGATGATACGATCAAAAACCTAGAAAACGAAGGAATTCCTGTACAAAGCCGCGATCATCTCATGTTCTTAGAAAAAGGCGTCAAATCTAAAGAAGGTCGTAGACAAGCAGTCCAAGAAAAAACCAACTTAGTCATGCTACTAGGAGACAATCTTGTGGACTTTGCAGAGTTTTCAAAGACCTCTGAAACTGAGCGCAACCAAAAATTAGAGGAATTACAAAAAGAGTTTGGTGAGAAATTCATCATTTTCCCTAACCCAATGTACGGATCATGGGAAAGCACTGTTTACAATGGTAATAAATTGGATGCCAAGGGTCAAACTGAAGAGCGACAAAAAAACTTACAAGGTTTTGATAAATAAAATAAGAGAGCTATCTACCAGTTTACACCAACCACAAGATATCGTATTTGTGAGAATATCAAAAAAGACGATTTCCAAGCGGAAATCGTCTTTTTTACTATTTTATCTTGTACTTGGTATAAACTAGTATATATTCCACTAGATAGTATGCTCTATCACTTGTACCACTTCCACCTGTTGCTGAATCCATGGGTGTTCCTCACCAATCGACTCAACTGATTGAATTTTTTTATAACCCCTCTTTCATGGCAAAGTATGCTCGTACTTTTGGAGCCACTTGTGTGCCGAAGAGTTCAATAGCTCTCAAAACTTGATCATGTGGCATAGAACCAAGCGGTAGATGGAGCATGAAACGGTCCAAGTCTAAATCCTCAATCATGCGAATCAATTTTTCTGCCACCTGATCTGGATTGCCCACAAACATGGCACCATTTGGTCCAACTTGCTCCAAATATTGCTCATAGGTCAACTCCTGCCAGTGCGGACGGTCCTTGGAAATTGCATCCATCACTTGCTTGGTCGGATGGAAATAATCTTTGACAGCCTGCTCGCCATCTTCCGAAATCCAGCCCCAAGAATGAGCACCCACTTTCAGGTCTTTCTCCGCATGACCGGCTTCCCTACCAATCTCACGATAAGCTTGAATCAGCTTTTTAAAATAACGTGGATTGCCACCGATAATGGCATAGACAATCGGCAACCCCGCCTGAGCAATCTTCACTGTTGACTCTACATGACCTCCTGTCGCCACCCACAATGGCAATTTGTCCTGAACAGGACGAGGATAGACTTCTTTTCCAGCGATGCTTTGAGTCAATTGTCCCTGCCAGTTCACTTTGGTGCTTTCATTTGCCAGCTGAAGCAGGTCTAACTTTTCATCAAAAAGAGCTTCATAGTCTTTCAAGTCATAGCCAAACAGAGGGAAGGATTCAGTAAATGAACCACGACCTGCCATAATCTCTGCCCGTCCATTTGACAAGGCATCGATGGTAGCATATTGTTGGAACAAGCGAATCGGATCCATACTCGAGAGAATGCTGACCGAACTAGTCAAACGAATCTTTTTGGTATTGACTGCCCCAGCTGCAAGAATAATCTCTGGCGCCGATACCGCAAAGTCCTCCCGATGATGCTCCCCAATCCCGTACACATCCAAACCAACCTTATCAGCCAGCTCAATTTCTGCCACCAACTGACGAATGCGTTCATCATGACTGTAAATCTGCCCAGTCGCTTCCAGAGCGGTTGTTTCACCAAATGTTGAAATTCCTAATTCTACCATACTGTTTCCTCGCTATCTCTTTTAGTTTTTAGAGTATTTTATCACTAATTAGTTTTACTTTCAATGGATTTGCTCATTAGAAAAAGCCTAGATGAACTAGACTTTCTTGGTTTATTCTACTGTTACTGACTTAGCAAGGTTACGTGGTTTGTCCACATCGAGTCCACGGTGGAGGGTTGCAAAGTAAGCGACCAATTGCGTTGGTACGACCATTGAGATTGGTGAGAGGTAAGGGTGGACAGTCGTAAGAACGATATCATCTGTCTCTTTGGCAACATTTTCTTCTGCGATTGTAAGTACCTTAGCACCACGGGCTGCGACCTCCTGGATATTTCCACGAGTGTGGTTAGCAAGGACTGGATCTGACAAGAGGGCCAAGACAGGTGTCCCCTCTTCAATCAAGGCAATGGTTCCGTGCTTGAGTTCTCCTGCCGCAAAGCCTTCACATTGGATGTAAGAAATCTCTTTGAGTTTGAGACTGGCTTCCATGGCTACATAGTAGTCTTGACCACGTCCAATGTAAAAAGCGTTGCGAGTTGTTTCAAGAAGCTCTCGAACCTTGGCATCAATGTTTTCTTTCTCAGAAAGAGTTGATTCGATAGACTGAGCTACGATTGACAACTCATGAACCAGGTCAAAGGCTTGCGCTTTGGCATTGCCGTTTGCTTCTCCAACTGCTTTTGCAAGGAAGGCAAGGGCTGCGATTTGTGCCGTATAGGCCTTTGTTGATGCTACGGCAATTTCAGGACCCGCGTGAAGAAGCATGGTATGGTTGGCTTCACGTGAAAGAGTTGAACCTGGCACGTTTGTCACTGTCAAACTCGGAATTCCCATTTCATTAGCCTTAACCAAAACCTGACGGCTGTCAGCTGTTTCACCAGACTGGCTGATAAAGATGAAGAGCGGTTTCTTGCTGAGAAGTGGCATACCGTAGCCCCACTCAGATGAGATTCCAAGTTCTACTGGTGTATCTGTCAATTCTTCCAACATCTTCTTAGAAGCAAATCCTGCGTGGTACGATGTTCCAGCTGCAAGGATATAGATGCGGTCTGCATCTTGAACAGCCTTGATGATAGCTGGATCTACGACAACTTGACCTGCCTCATCCGTGTAGGCTTGGATGAGTTTACGCATAACCGTTGGTTGCTCGTCGATTTCCTTGAGCAT
>NZ_KV821982.1:166205-175655 GCF_001815805.1 Streptococcus sp. HMSC072D05 | reverse complement strand
CGATATCTGACAAGTCGAGCTCAGCAGTGTAGCTAGCACGCTCACGACTGTTACCATCATAGTCTTGAACTTCGACGCTATCAGCCTTGACGATTACCAACTCTTGGTCATGAATTTCCATGTATTGGTTGGTCTCACGAATCATAGCCATAGCATCTGAGCAGACCATATTATAACCTTCTCCAAGACCAATCAAAAGTGGAGATTTGTTCTTAGCGACATAGATGACATCTGGATTTTCAGAGTCAATCAAGGCAAAGGCATAAGAACCACGAATGATGTGAAGGGCTTTTTTGAAGGCTTCAAGAACTGAGAGACCTTCTTCTTCTGCAAATTTCCCAATCAAGTGAACAGCGATTTCCGTATCGGTTTGCCCCTTGAAGTGGTGACCTGCAAGGTATTCTTCCTTGATTTCAAGGTAGTTTTCAATCACTCCATTGTGCACCAAGACAAAACGTCCCGTCTCAGAGCGGTGTGGGTGAGCATTATCTTCCGTTGGTTTCCCGTGAGTCGCCCAACGCGTATGTCCGATACCTGTTGTTCCCTCAACACCAGCTGTCTTGGCAGACAATTCTGCGATACGACCGACAGCCTTGACTAGATGATTTTCAGCACCACCTAGGACAAAAATCCCCGCAGAATCATAGCCACGGTATTCGAGCTTTTCAAGCCCTTGAATCAAAATATCAGTTGCATTTGTGTTTCCAACAACACCAACAATTCCACACATAGTATATACGACACAGACCAGCTGTGCTTTCTCCTTAAATTGGTATAGTCTAATTCTCGCTTTACGGAATCAGCAAAAACAGTATATACTTGTTTTTCTCACTTGTCAAGGATAAAAATTGGTATAGTTTTTCTATCTGGTATTTTATCAAGATTTCACTTGATACCTGACAAGTCGGCATCAATTACTTATAATAAGGGGAGGAGGTATTCGCCATGTGGTTTTTCTTCGCACTTTTATCAGCTATCTTTGCAGCCTTAACGTCAATTTTAGCCAAGATTGGGATTGAAGGAGTTCCATCCAATCTAGCAACTGCTATTCGTACAGTCGTCGTCATTCTTATGGCCTGGGCTATGGTTTTCTTGACCAATAGTCAGACCGAAATTGTCAACATCAGTAAAAAAAGTTGGCTCTTTCTCATCTTATCAGGCTTAGCCACTGGCGCCTCCTGGCTCTGCTACTACAAGGCCTTGCAGATGGGCAATGCGACTGAGGTATCTGCTGTCGATAAATTCAGTCTCGTCATTACCCTCGTTCTAGCCTTTTTCTTCCTACAGGATGTCCTGACGTTTAAAACAATTATTGGCTGTATCCTGATTACGATTGGGACCTTGGTGATGATATTGTAATAAAAAGTGAGATGAACACCATCTCACTCTTTTTATTCTTAAAATCCATTATGGTCGCTGAGTTCCTTGAACCAATGGCCTGATTTTTTTAGACGACGTTCCTGTGTTTCCAAGTCAAGCTCAACCAAACCGTAACGATTTTTATAGCTGTTGAGCCATGACCAGCAGTCAATAAAGGTCCATATTAAGTATCCTTTACAGTTGGCTCCATCTTCAATCGCACGGTGAAGTTCACGAAGATGTCCTTTGACAAAGTCAATACGGTAATCATCTTGAATCATCCCATCTTGACGGAATTTTTCTTCCCCTTCAACACCCATACCATTCTCTGTCAACATCCACTCAATATTACCATAATTTTCCTTGATATTTTGGGCAATATCATAAATCCCTTGCTCATAAATTTCCCATCCACGGTGAGGATTGATTTTACGGCCCGGCATGATATAAGGCTCGTAAAAATGTTCTGGCAAGAGGGGACTGTCTGGATGTTTAGCAAAACGTGGCGCCATGACACGCAAAGGCTGGTAGTAGTTAACTCCTAGGAAATCAACTGTATTCTCGCGAATGAATTCTAATTCTTCAACAGTATACTCTGGCAGCAAATCATGCTCAGCTAAAATCTCTACTAACTCTTCTGGATAAGCTCCCAAGACAGACGGATCTAGGAAAGATTGGGCTTGGAAGAGATCCGCAATGCGAGCAGCCTTGACATCTGCGGGATGCTGGCTACGTGGATAGGCTGGTGTCAAGTTGAGGACAATCCCAATCTTGGAATCAGGCAAAACTTCATGACAGGCCTTAACCGCAAGACTACTAGCCAGTTGCGTATGATAGGCAACCTTAACTGCTGCTTTGGCATCTACCTTGTGAGGATAGTGGGCATCGTAAAAATAGCCAAACTCTACGGGAACGATGGGCTCGTTAAAGGTAATCCATTGGTCCACCAAGTCACCGTATGTCTCAAAACAAAAACGAGCATAGTCTTCATAAGCCTTGACAGTTGCCTTATTTTCCCAACCATCGCCGTCTTCTTGGAGGGCAAAAGGCAGGTCGAAGTGATAGAGATTAACTAAGAGACGAATTCCCTTGGCCTTAATGGCTTCAAAGACCTGACGGTAGAAAGCCACCCCTTGCGGATTGACCTCTTCACGGCCCTGTGGGAAAATACGAGACCACTGGATAGAAGTTCGGAAGGCTGTATGCCCAGTCTCTACCAAAAGCTCAATATCCTTTTCCCAGTTTTCGTAAAAAGTCGATGTTTTATCAGGTCCAATTCCATTGTAGTAACGATTTGGCTCTACTTGGAACCAATAATCCCAGAGATTGTCTCCCTTGCCGTCACCAGGTACACGACCTTCTGTCTGTGGTCCAGAAGTGGAGGAACCCCAGACAAAATCCTTTGGAAATTTTAGCATAGCTTTACCTCTTCGTTTATTCATTTTTCCCATTATATAGAAAAAACAAGGTAAAAACTAGTTACATTTTTGCCTTGTTTTTCTTCTGATTATAGTTTTTATTTCTTGCTGAGGATTTCAAGGGTTTCGAGCAAGTTGTCTGCATGAACTTCGATGGTGTCACCAGTCGCCTTAATCTTAACTTCTACGATGCCATCGGCTGCTTTCTTCCCAACAGTGATACGGATTGGCAGACCAATCAAGTCGCTATCGCTAAACTTCACTCCGACACGTTCGTTACGGTCGTCTGTCAAGACTTCGTAACCAGCTCCCATCAAGCTTGCTTCAAGTTTTTCTGTTAAGGCTTGCGCTTCTTCATCCTTGACATTGACAGTGATCAAATGCACATCAAATGGCGCCAATTCTTTAGGGAAGTTAACTCCCCAAGCATAACGGTATTCCCCTTTAGGCGTTTTGTTGACAAAGAGGCGGGCGTGTTGCTCCATAACTGCTGAGAGAAGACGGCTAACACCAATACCGTAACATCCCATGATGATTGGCACAGCACGACCATTTTCATCCAAAACATCTGCGCCCATACTTGCTGAATAACGAGTGCCGAGTTTGAAAATATGACCGATCTCGATACCACGCGCGAAGTTAAGAACGCCTTGTCCGTCTGGTGAAATTTCACCCTCACGAACTTCGCGGATATCCACGTATTCTGCAGTGAAATCACGACCTGGGTTCACACCCGTCAAGTGGTAACCATCTTCGTTGGCCCCCACAACAGCATTGCGAACATCTTGTACCTTACGGTCTGCAATGATTTTCACATTTTCTGGCAAACCAACTGGGCCAAGCGAACCAAAGCCAGCTGAGATAACATTTGCTACTTCTTCCTCGCTCGCAACATCAAAGAAATCTGCTCCCAAGTGGTTTTTCAACTTAACTTCATTGAGTTGGTCATTTCCAACTAGAAGGGCTACAACAAGTTCTCCATCTGCCATGTAGAAGAGAGTTTTAATCGTTTGCTCTTCTGGCACATTAAGGAAGGCTGCAACTTCATCGATGGATTTAACACCTGGAGTTTCCACTCGAATCACTTCTTCTTCCGCAACGACACGGTTGCTTGGTTTGTACTCGTTTGTTGCCATTTCTAAGTTAGCTGCATAGCTAGACTCAGTTGAGTAGGCGATGGTGTCTTCACCAGAAACCATCCATTTGAGCAATTCTGCCTTGATTTCTTCTTGCACTTCTGCAGGAATTTCATCAAATGAGGCAACTGACTTGTCCAAGACAACCCAGCGGTCAAGGTCTGTACGGGCTGGTGTAATGGCCATAAATTCTTGGCTATCCTTACCACCCATGGCTCCTCCGTCACCGATGATAGCCTTGAAATCCAAGCCACTACGAGTAAAGATACGTTCGTAGGCCGCCTTGTACTCGTCATAAGTCACATCCAAGCTATCATAGTTGGCATGGAAACTATAGCCGTCTTTCATGATAAATTCACGCGTACGGAGAAGACCGTTACGTGGACGTTTTTCATCACGGTACTTAGGCTGAATTTGGTAAAGATTAAGCGGTAATTGCTTGTAAGACTTAACAGAGTCACGAACAATGGCTGTGAAAGTCTCTTCGTGGGTTGGACCTAGGATAAAGTCTGACTTTTCGCGGTTTTTCAATTTATAAAGGTCTTCACCATAGGTTTCATAACGACCTGATTCGCGCCAAAGATCGGCACTGAGAAGGGCAGGAGCCAACATCTCCACCGCACCAATCTTATCAAACTCTTGGCGCATGATATTCTTAGCCTTTTCAATCACACGGTTAGCGAGTGGCAGGTAAGAATAAACACCGGCAGAAACTTGACGGACATAACCAGCACGCAACATAAGGGCGTGGCTGATAACTTGAGCATCGCTTGGCATTTCGCGAAGCGTTGGGATTAGCATTTTACTTTGTTTCATAATATTCCTCGATTATCTAAAAGAAGAGTCGCATAATGTCATTCCAGGTCACAGCTAGCATCAAGACAACCATGATAACTACACCAGCCATGGTGACATAGGTTTCAATTTCTTGTTTAAGGGGTTTCCGGCGGATAGCCTCTAGGATGTTGAGCACAATCTTTCCACCATCCAAAGCCGGGATAGGAATCAAGTTAAAAATTCCAATATTGATGGAAATCATAGCTAGGAAGTAGAGGACATTCTCAAGACCATTTTTAGCAGCATCGCTACTTGCCTTAAAAATAGCAACGGGACCACCGAGTTTGTTCAAATCTGGATGGAAAATCAAGTTTTTCAGAGCCGAAAGGATGCGAAGTCCTGAGTCAGCAGCAGTTGTAAATCCACCAACAAACATGGATAGAAAGTCTGACTTGACTCCCGGTTGAACCCCAAGAATATAACGTCCTTGATTCTCTTCTGGAGTCACCGTGACTTGTTTTTCGCTACCATTTTCAGAAATGGTCACATCCAAGGTCGGGGCTGTCTTGTCCTTGGTATCTGCTTCCACAGCCTGGGTCAAGTCTTGCCAATTCTTAACCTCATGCGAGCCGACCTTGGTGATTTGAGCTGTCTCAGCTACGCCCACCTTAGCCAAAGCTCCCTCTGGCATGACATGAAAGAGATTGGTCTGAGTATCTCTAACACCGCCTTGCAAAAAGATCAAGATCCAAAAAACAACAACACCTAAGATAAAGTTATTCATAGGACCTGCAAAGTTGGTGATGAGCTTGCCCCAGATAGAAGCATTTTGATACTGTACATCCAAAGGGGCAATGCGTACTTCGGTTCCATCTTCTTCAACAACCGTTGCATCATGATCGACTGTAAAAGTCTTTTCTTCTTCCAGGACCAAACCCTTGATAAAGAGCTTGTCTTCAAAGTCAAACTGGGTTACCTGCATAGGAAGAGCCGTTTGATCCAACTTCTTCCCTGAGAGGTTGATCCGTTTGACCTTACCATCGTCAGCAAGTGTTAAACTGACCGGAGTTCCTGTCTTAATTTCTGTCGCATCATCACCCCAGCCTGCCATACGAACATAGCCTCCTAGAGGAAGGATACGAATTGTATAAGCAGTGCCATCCTTACCGATATGGGAAAAAATCTTGGGCCCCATACCAATGGCAAATTCACGAACTAGAATGCCTGATTTCTTGGCAAAATAAAAATGTCCAAACTCATGCACCACCACAATAATCCCAAAAACGAGGATAAAGGTTAGCAATCCAATCATTCAATATTCCTTTCTTTAAAACAGGCCAAATAAGTGCATCATTGGAAACACAATCAGCATGCTGTCAAAGCGATCCAACACACCGCCATGTCCAGGGATAAATTTTCCAGAATCCTTGACACCGAAATGGCGTTTCATGGCACTCTCAATCAAGTCACCAAACTGACCTGCCACACTGAAGAAGGCTGCAAAGAGACTCATTCTATAAATCCCATAAGGAAGAGCAACTGTGCTGTCCACTAACATGAAAATCACTGTTATCAGTACCGCACCTAGAATACCACCGACAAAGCCCTCAATACTCTTATTAGGAGAAACTCTTGGTGCCAACTTATGTCTACCAAAATTCATCCCTGTCAGGTAGGCTGCGCTATCTGTCGCCCAAACGATAAAAAGGGCCAAAAGTACCTTGTCAAAACCTGCCACCCGAGCATCTAGTAAGGCATTGAAGCCAAAACCAACATAAAAACTCACAGCAATTGGAAAAGCGGCATCTTCAATCGTATAGTTTTTACTGAAAACGGTCGTCCCTAGCATTATGGTAATCAGAACACTATAGGCAACCACATTTCCATCAACAGGCAAAAAAGTTAGGTAATTTTCTAAAGGAACTGTGAGAGCGAAGGTCGCAAAAAGAGTCAAAGCACCCTCAATGGTCATAGTCTTTAGTCCCTTCATGTGCAAGAGTTCATGGACGCCTAGCATCGCTAACAAGCCAATCCCTATCTGCAACAAGAGCCCTCCTGCAAACAAGACTGGAAGGAAAATCGCCAGGGCCAATACCGCAAACAATGTTCTCTTTTGTAAATCCTTGGTCATATCTTCTCCTAAACTCCTCCAAAACGGCGATTGCGATGGTTAAAAGCAGCAATAGCTTCCTGCAAGGCAGCTTCATCAAAATCAGGCCACAAGGTATCCGTAAAATAAAGCTCGCTATATGCTGCTTGCCATGGCAAGAAATTACTCAAACGCAACTCACCACTCGTACGGATAATCAAATCAGGATCCCGCAAATCCTTTGGCAGGTGTTGCGTAAAAAGATAGTCCCCAATCATATCTTCTGTGATGTCACCAGGGTTGATTTTAGCATCTAGAACATCTTGAGCCAAGCCCTTAAGAGCCTGCGTAATTTCAGCACGGCCACCATAGTTAAGCGCAAAATTGAGAATCAAGCCCGTATTGTTCTTGGTCAACTCCTCTGCTTTTTTCAAAGCTTCAAAAGTCGGCTTAGGCAAACGGTCTGTCTCTCCAATCATCTGAATCTTAACGTTATTTGCGTGCAATTCAGGGACATAGTTATCATAAAATTCGACTGGCAAGTTCATGATAAACTTGACCTCTTGATCTGGGCGTGTCCAGTTTTCCGTTGAAAAGGCATAAACCGTGATGACCTTGACTCCCATCTTGTTAGCTGCCTTGGTCACCTTTTGAAGGGCTTCCATCCCCGCCTTGTGTCCGAAGACCCGCGGTTGCATCCGTTTTTTAGCCCAACGACCATTCCCATCCATGATGATGCCAATATGAGCAGGAACCTGTGTTGGAACCTCAACTTCTACAGCTTTATCTTTCTTAAAAAATCCAAACATGTTCTTATTCCTATTCAAAAATCTATCGTTTCATTATACCATATTTCCCTATTTTCTTCTATTGGTAAGTTATTAGCTCTCCGTACAGACAAAAAATAAGCCGCCTGATTGGGCGACTTAATTTTATAGGGAGATTATTATGAAAAAGTTTTAGGAGTTTAAGTTAAGTTCCTCTTAACTTATGAACCTAGTATACCGTCCCTAACTTAAATTTTTCTTAAGTTTTTTGAGAAAGTTAGATTTTTCCATTTTTCTTGCCAATTTTTCTTGGACAAGCGTTCTTGATAGAGCTTCATTCGGTCCTCATTCTCTAAGAAGTGAGGAGTTGGGGATACGTGAAAGTTAAAAATATCCTCTAAACCATAAGGCGCAAAGAGCTCTAAAGTTGCGTCGGAATGCAAGCGGAGTCCTATCGCCGTACAGCGTTCGGGATACTTACTCATGGCATCACGAGAACTCGTGTAAGGCGCAGTGTGGGGACTGTGCAGATGCATATAGACCTGATTTTTCAACTCCCACCGATACTGAGGAAAATCTTCTCTCATCTTGTTCTCCAGGGTTACTGTTTCCTCATAAGAAATATCTGGATCAAAGAAAATCACATCCACATCCGTTTCATGATCAAAAGGGGATTTATCTGACAAGAGATTCCAGATGAAATTCCTGACTGAACCTGCCGCCAACCAGGAGTCTTTCAGACCAAGGTTACGAATGATGGGCAAAATAGCCATTATATCTGGATTTTCTCTAAAAACGTCTAGAATTTCTTGCTTATTTTTCATTGTATTCATACCCTAAATGCTCATATGCCTTAGCTGTCGCCACCCGTCCAGAACGAGTTCGCATGATAAAGCCTTTTTGGATGAGGTAGGGTTCGTACATATCTTCTACCGTCTCACGCTCCTCGGCGATATTAACCGAAAGGGTTCCCAGCCCGACAGGACCACCACCGTACATCTCAATCATGGTACGGAGGATTTTTTGGTCCACATAGTCTAGACCTTCACGGTCAACATCCAGCATGGTCAAAGCCTTATCGGTAATGACATCATCGATAACCCCATTTCCCATAATCTGGGCAAAATCGCGCACGCGCTTAAGGAGGCGATTGGCGATACGAGGAGTTCCCCGACTACGCAAGGCCAGCTCAGCAGCTGCCTCGTGGGTGATTGCCATCTCAAAGATATCTGCCGTCCGCTCAACAATCTCCGTCAAATCAGCATGGGCATAGTATTCCATATGGCCTGTAATCCCGAAACGTGCTCTCAAAGGATTAGAAAGCATACCCGCACGGGTCGTTGCACCAATCAAGGTAAAAGGTGGCAAGTCCAAATGAACACTGCGACTGCCTTCACCAGCACCAATCATGATATCAATGTAGAAGTCTTCCATGGCACTATAAAGCACCTCTTCCACCGACATGGGCAAGCGATGAATCTCGTCAATAAAGAGAACGTCTCCAGGTTCCAAATCATTCAAAATCGCTACCAGATCCCCCGCTTTTTCAATGACAGGACCAGATGTTTGCTTGAGATTGACTCCCAGTTCATTGGCAATAACAAAGGCCATGGTTGTTTTCCCGAGACCTGGAGGACCAAATAAAAGAACATGGTCCAGTGCCTCATCCCGCATTTTGGCAGCCTCGATAAAGATTTGCAGCTGGTCCTTGACCTTATCCTGACCGATATATTCACGTAAATACTGAGGACGGAGCGTACGTTCGACTAACTCCTCATCCCCCATGATTTCATTATCTAAAATTCTACTCATGGCTCTATTATATCAAAAATCCAAGCCACAAACAAAAAAGCCACCTGATTGGGTGGCTTCATTAGGGAGATTATTATGAAAAAGAAAAGTTT
>NZ_KV821982.1:148979-166105 GCF_001815805.1 Streptococcus sp. HMSC072D05 | reverse complement strand
AAGTTAGGAGGTCTTTATTTAATGATTATATGATACAAGATGAATCTTAAAGCTAACTTAACTTTTTCTCTGATTTATCATTTTTTAAAAAATTTTTTTCAAATGGATTTTTCCTCCCCAAGTCATAAAAAAGCCACCTGATTGGGTGACTTCTCTAGGAGATTATGATGAAAAAGAAAAGTTTGGGATTTCATTAAATAAAGGGTACTCAATGAAAATCGAAATCAGACTAGGTAGATAGACGCAAGCATAACTATAGTTAGCTAAGTCGACTCTAACGAAGGTTGATGAGATTTTCGAAGAGTATTAGGAGGTCTTTATTTAATAACTATATGATACACAAGGAGACTTAAACTTTACTTAATAAAAAATAATTTTTTTATCTTTTTCGATCCACCCAAATCATTCCTGTACAATCATAAGTAGATAAGGTTTCAAATCCCAGAGAACGATAGAATCCCAAATTTTTCTCTGTTTGGTCTGTCACCAGTTGAATTTGATAAGCATCCTTGTAGTCTATCAAAGCCTCTTTCATCAAGTTGCTACCAATTCCTTGGCGCTGATAGCTAGGCAAAACGATCAAATCCTGGACAAAAATCGATGAAAAACCATCTCCGACCAAACGGACCAAGCCCACCACGGCATCGCCATCAAGTGCCAGGTAAATCGCTAATGAGTGAGACAAGGCCTTCTCCAACATCTGAGGTTGATGGGTATAATTTGTCCAACCGACAGCCTGATAGAGATGCAAAACATCCTCTAACTTGACAATTTCTTGCTTTTTAATAGTGATCATGTCAACACCTCTTAAAGTTCTCTCAAGCTCTTGTACTGTCGTCCATTTTTATCAAAATTTTCAGGAGCCAACCATGTTTCTAAACGAGCTTTGACTTGAGGCCAGTCCTTATCAATCATAGAGAGCCAATCCGTATCTCTCGTACGCCCCTTATAAACGACTGCCTGACGGAAGTTTCCTTCATAGACAAATCCCAAACGCTCCGCAGCTCGTCTGGATGGCAGATTAAGAGCATCACACTTCCATTCGTAGCGACGATAGTTAAGCTCCTCAAAAACATATCGCGCTAGGAGATACTGAGCCTCTGTCCCTATACGTGTTCCCCTGAGCTCTGGAGAAAAAGTGACTGCGCCCACTTCTATTACTCGGTTATTCTGGTCAATGCGCATGAGAGAAAAAGTCCCTAAAGCCTTACCAGTTGCCTTGTCTATAATCACGTAGTAAAAACGGTCCTTACGAGCCAACATCTGATTTAAGACGGTAACCAACTCCTCCATATCTGCCACTGGTTCCTGAAAGAGATAGGTCCACATCTCCCGAGGCGTATCTGAACCATAAACAGCTAATAAATCCTCTGCATGCTTTTCTACCGAAAGAGCCTCTATCCGAGCGTAGCGCCCTTCTAAGAAATCAATGGAAGGCAATTCACCAGATGTATAACCTTCCATTGACTCACCAATTATCTGACCATATTCATTTACTGGCATTGTTTTCTCCTTGTTTTAGGCTGAAAATACTATATCATAATTTACTCTATATGGAAACTAGCACTCTCCTCAAACCTCATCCTCAACACTACATTAGTGATTCGTTTTCTTTCTTTTATCTTCTAAGGCTTGATTAATTCGTTGGGTGAGTTTGTGAGTTTGCCAGATCTGGTACAACCATATCAGTCCATAAATTAATAAGAAAAAGAACCAAAGCAAGGGACTCAACAATGCTGAACCCCAGCCAAAAAATAGGTAGGTTAATACTAAAATAGTAGCTGTCGCTAACAAATGAACTCCTACACGCATACTATAAGCAAGAAACTCTAGTCTTTCAAGGATTAAAGTCAATACCCCCATAATTCCACTCATCAAAAACAAAGCTAGAATATTTTTTGTCGTTGGTGCGGGATAGGTAATACCTGAATAAAACTGAGCCAATAACACCAAACTCAAATAAACAAAGGAGGCCGTACGCATTCCTGATACAAAATAAGCAATCAATCGCTTCATGATTTTCTCCTATAAACCTAGATAATCCATTAAGGACTTAACGTATTTCCGACTCACACTCGATTTGAGACCCCGAGTCATCTTAGCCATCATGTTCCCTGAAAAGCTATCCGATAATGACTCTAAATGGTCAATGTTTATAACTGAATGACGTGATATCTGTATAAAGTTACGCCGGTTAATCCGATTCTGAAAGTTTGTCAATGTTTCCTTAGTTTTATAAATCCCGTCTACTGTATAAATGGTCAACAAATTTTTATCGATATCTGCTAGAATAAGATCCTCAATTTTCACCATAACCAGATGATCATCCGTTCGAATAGGAACGACCACCTGATTGGTCGTTGAAAATTGTTCTAAATACTCCATGACCTCTCTTGCTTGGTCGGTTAACTGAGCTGCCTGAATTAAAATGTGTGGGTCTTTTTCTGAAAACTCTGTCTTCATTTCAAAACGAATCTTCATTTTCTCTCCAATACATCTTTATTTTCTCTTGCTAAACACTTTAACAAATAAAAGCCAAAGAAAAATAGCGATGAGACTGATAATAACCACTATAAAGTATGTTTCTTCCTTTGTCAATAGTTCTTGCCAGTTGATTTGGATTCCCATTTTTTCTTGAAATTCCTGTAACAGACTGTTATTTCCTGAAAATGCGGTCTCTAACCGCTCTTTCATCAAGACTTGTCGATAGAGAGAAGCAATATAAGTTGCAGGGGTACATTTCATGAAAAGCTGTGCAGAATCAGGTGATACTCCAATGGGGATATAAGTTCCTACTAAAAATCCAGAAGCAGTTCCCACTATCGTTGCTAGTTTACCAAGGCTATCTACAGATTGAAAACGGTAAATCAAGAGAACATTTACCAGACTTGAAAGCAGACTGCTTAACAACATAATCAAAGCGATTTCCGGTAAATAGCTGATAACTGGGCTCTCTTTAAAATAAAAACTCATAACAGCATACATAAACACCTGCATGACAAAAGAAATGACAATACTACTGATTAGATAGGACGCCTGTAAGGCCCAGTTACCTAAATCTGTCAAGAAAAGATCTTGATCCACTTGATTTTCGCGGTCCTGAACCATTTGTTTAAGAGCTGTAAAACTGGTTGTCATCCCAGTCACAGCCAATGTCCCACCCATCAGCCAGTTATTTAAAAGGTTCGTACTATTAGGGAGTTGGGACCAAGAATCCGTCAAATTCTTCTGCAAAAAAATAATATAAAGGAGGAAGGAAATCAATGCCCCCAATAATGAGAAAAATACCCCCGAACGATTACGAAAATATAAGATAAAATTCCGTTTCAATAAAGCTAACATTAGCGAACCTCTCTTCCTGTAAGTGCAATAAAGGCATCATCCATAGTACCCGGACGAAACTCAAAAGAATCAATTTCTTCTCGAACTTTTGCCAAATATTCAATGGCCTCCTGTGACGTCCTTGGATAAAAAAGATATTCCATCTCATTTTCTTCCTCGACTGTCATTCCAGTCTGTCGCAATTTTTCTAGATCCTTCATTTCCTTAAAACGAATTTTTAGGATATTAGATGCATACTGGCTTTTAATAGCAGTCGCAGAACCTTGCGCAATCACTTTCCCATGATCAACGATATAGATCTGATCCGCTTCATCTGCTTCATCCAGATAATGAGTCGTTAAGATAATAGTCATCCCTTCATCCTTTTGTAGTCGATACAGTAGATCCCAGATGGATTTGCGAGTTTGAATATCAAGACCTGTCGTTGGTTCATCCAAGAAAAGAATATCTGGTCGCGAAAGAAGAGCACGCGCAATATCAACCCGACGTTTTTGCCCACCTGACAAAGTCCCATATAGTTGTTTCTGGAAAGCAGTCAAACCCAGTTGATGAATCAAATCATCCACACGACTTTCCGCAATCTCCTTATACTGTTGAGCACGAATCGTGAGATTTTCCCTAACCGTCAACATCTCATCCAGTACACTAGCTTGAAAAACAACTCCGATTTTCGTATTTGGCGCATATCGAATCTGACCTTGTGTCGGCTTTTTCAAACCGATTAACATGGAAATGGTGGTTGATTTCCCTGCACCATTGGGTCCCAAAATAGCATTGAAACTTCCTTTTTCAAACTCTAACTGGATATCGTCGACAGCCATATGATTGCCGTACCGTTTAGTCAAATGTTTAGCTTGTGAAATCATATTTTTTCCTCCTCTTTACCACACTAGTTTAACAAAAAGTATGAAAGAAAAATCGACTTTTGAGATAAGCAGTTAAAATGAAAGGCCAAGTGGTAAAATAATGGGGGTTAAATTAAAGTAGAGCAGGCTTATTTTTCTCCTATCGAATCACTAGAGGAAGTTTAAAATCACTTACAACCACACATTATATTTTTAAACATGTGCTATAAAAGAGGTGTTTTATAGCATCTGGCAGAAAAATCCAGGAGTCAATAGTATTGTTCTCGCTAAACCAAACAATAAAAAATGAATCAGAAATCATGGCACACACTCCCTTCTAGTAAAATGAAAATTCTGAATGGGCAGGATTGAATTTGAAGCAAGCAAGTATGGTCCTGAATTTGAAACTGCCATTAACGATAAGTCTATCTATTAGGAAAGAAAACTTCAACACAAGTAAAAACAGCTCTTTTTATCCAAGAAGAGCTGTTCTATTTTATGAAAGGGAGAGTTACTAGTGACCCTTGTGCTTCTCCCTACGTTTTTGCTGTTTGCGTTCAAATTTCTCTTGTTTGAGCAATTGCTTTTGAACACTAGATTGATGTTTTGAAATCTTTTTCCTTTCCTCACACTGCAACTGTAAAAGCTCTTGTGACTTAGAAGAAACTTTCTGCTTCACCTGTTTCTTTACAGCTCGCTGCAGACGCTTCGGATACTTAATCTTCACATGCTGTTTGACTGTTGCTGCTGGACTAAAAGATAATTGAGTAAACTGAGTCTGTAAGAACTCTAGAATTTCATCCTCTTTTGGCTCCTGACCAAATGTCACACGACAAACTTGATAAGTTCCCTCATACTCTTGTTCAAACAAACCATGCCAAAATCCATCTTCAAAATAAACTGTCAAGCCAATTGAAACGATTTCCACGACAGCACCTCCTTAAATCTATCCCTAAGAATGGACAACCAAGGAGGAAGGTTACTGATAGGCTTGCCTACGTCTGGACTACCAACCAGAACTGTGTTTTTATCTTAGTTGGAACTATTATAGCACGGTTCAGCACTATCTACAAATTTTTCAGATGTGTATCAAAAAAATTTATCGTAGCAAACCATGAGTCTACACTTTCTTTCATTAATAATCGCCAATCTTTTCGATAACGATGATTTGGTTGATACGCAATCGTCAACATATGCCCTGTTTCATGGTATTTTTTAAACAAAATGGATTCCCCTTTATAGTGTGAAATAATATCATCTATCGCGGATGATGCATTCCATATTTCATCAACATCGCTTCCTAGCAATAATAAAGGAGAGGCAATTTTACTCACATCAATCTGAGCCCTACTATCTTCAGGAATATGTTTTCCAAAAAACTTGTTTAACAAATAATTTCCTAGTTGAAATTTTTGATACGGAAGTTCTTTTTGCAAATATGTCCAAGAAGATGAATGAGAGTTGAGTTTTCCCTTTATTCCCTCAAATATTATATTTGAGGGGGAATTGAGTACCAAACATTGCACATCATCCAAAATACTTTGTCCAGCCAGAACAAGCTCTGCTCCTTTAGAACGACCATATATTCCTATTTTTGTATTATCAACTTGAGGATGATGATATAGAAAATCTTTCGCTTCCTCCAGACATTCTATCGGAATTCGTTCTAAATTTTGGGGTAACCCCTCTAAACCAAAATAAGCTATCGCAAGACAAATATAGCCTCTAGAAGATAAAAGTTGGGCAATGTTCTGAGCTTTTTCAATTCTTCCCTCACTACCACTAACAATAATCACGGCCGGCGCCTTTCTTAACTTTTCATCATAAAATAATCGACCTTGAAAATGCTTATCATAAATATCTTGATACCTTATTCCCAGATTCATATAACGCCTTACAAAACTTTTCTCCGCGACCACATCTTTCCCCATCTTGATTTTAATTTTAACACCAAAACGATCTCGCAATGGAATTCTATCAAGAGAACTCGGTAATCTCCTTCTCCTATTCTTCATCGGTTTCGCATTAAAGAATAATCCCATTTCTGAAATCCCTTTATAAGATCCCGAAATAGATGCTGTCTGAGAGGTATCAATCATACCGTCCTGATCAGATAAAAAAATTGCGGTTGATTTCCATATAACATCATGATCTAAAAGTAAGGGAGCATTTATACAGTAATAATCAGACAGGTACATTTCCACACAATACATTGTCCTTGGTTCTAAACCATTGATAGTAATAGAAAAAGATTCATCCGCTAAATCTGTTTGTGAAATCAGTTCTATGTTTACAGTCATATCTTCTCCTTTTGTTAATATACTTAACAACTAAAATTAAAATTTACCGCGACTTTTACCACGGTAATTCTCCCCACACCTTTTCAATGTCATCCATCAATTTCACAACTGTTTGAAGTTCCCCCTCGCTATAGTTGTTTAAAACTGAAAAGATTGATTTTTCAATATATGCTTGTTGCTCCTTATGGATTTTAAAAACTTCGATGCCTTTTTCAGATAATCTCAAATATTTATTTTTCCCATTATTCGAATCAAAATCAAAAAAAACTAAATTTTTTTGAATCAATCTTCTAACACTTTGAGTTATTGCACTTCTCGAAACTTCTAATAATTCAGATAATTTTACTAGATTTAAGGGCTGATTTTTCCCAATCACAACAATCAAATGTACCTCATTCAACGTAATAGATTTGTCAACAACACTTTTATGTTGATTTTTTTTTAACTGTTCAAACGCTAAAATAAACCTGTTGAAACGATTATTAAATGTAATAAATTCTTTTTTATCCATAATCTCTCTTTTCTTTGTTAATCATATTAACAAAATAGAAACTTCTTGTCAAATAAAAATCCTCCAGATTCTACTCTGAAGGATTTCTATCTTATTTCAAAACGATATTAACGAGTTTAGTTAGCTCAAACAGTTTGGGGAACTGTTTGAGGTTGGAAATCAGCAAATAAATTGGTTATTTCACAACAATATTAACCAATTTATTCGGTACCGCAATCACTTTCACGATTTCCTTACCGTCAATCTCCGCTTTGACTTTTTCGTCAGCGAGAGCAATTTCTTGTAATTCTTCGCGTGAGAGGTCTTTAGCGACCATGAGTTTGGCACGAACTTTTCCTTTAATTTGGACGACGATTTCGATTTCGTCTTCAACCAATTTGCTTTCGTCCCAAATTGGCCAAGCTACATAAGAGATGGGCTCACCTGTTGCAGCAACAGTTTGCCAGAGTTCTTCTGCCAAGTGAGGTGCAAATGGGGCAATCAATTGGATAAAGCCTTTGGCGTAGTCCACATAGAGTTTGTCTTCCTTATTAGCAGCGTTGACAAAGACCATAAGTTGGGCAATGGCTGTGTTGAATTTCATGGATTCGATTTGCTCAGTAACAGATTTAACTGTTTCATTGTAGACCTTGTCAAGAGCGCCATTATTTTCCGCAGCGATTTCTTTACTTGTAATCAAACGGTAAACACGGTCAAGGAATTTACGGCTTCCTTCCAGACCTTCTTCTGACCAAGCGATGGAAGCGTCAAGTGGCCCCATGAACATTTCATAAACACGAAGGGTATCAGCACCATATTGTTCCACCACATCGTCTGGGTTGACAACGTTCTTGAGCGATTTAGACATCTTGGCTGGTGCTTGCTCCAACTCTTCTCCTGTTTCCACATGGAAGAAAGAACCGTCACGTTTTTCAACCTTATCAGTCGCTACAAGAGCTCCACGGTGGTCACGGTAGCTTGTTCCCAAAATCATTCCTTGGTTAAAGAGTTTTTGGAATGGCTCCTTAGTCGGAACAACACCGAGGTCATAGAGGAATTTATGCCAGAAACGAGCGTAAAGCAAGTGAAGTACAGCGTGCTCCGCACCACCCACGTAGATATCCACTGGCAACCATTGTTTGAGGAGATCCTCGTCGGCCAATTTTTCTGTGTTGTGTGGGTCGATATAGCGGAGATAGTACCAACTTGAACCTGCCCATTGTGGCATAGTGTTTGTTTCACGACGACCTTTGACACCATCTTCACGCGTCACTTCAAGCCAGTCGGTCAAGTTAGCCAATGGGCTTTCCCCAGTACCTGAAGGACGGATATCCTTGGTGACTGGCAAGACAAGTGGGAGTTCACTTTCAGGAACAGCTGTTGAAGTCCCATCTTCCCAATGAATGATTGGGATTGGCTCACCCCAGTAACGTTGACGGCTAAAGAGCCAGTCGCGGAGACGGTAGGTAACCTTCTCTTGTCCACAACCTTTCTCTTCCAACCAAGCCACAATTTTAGCAATCGCTTCTTCTTTGTTCAGTCCATCTAGGAAGTCTGAATTGACATGAAGACCATCTTCAGTATAGGCAGCTTCTGCTACATTTCCACCTTCTAGCACTTCTACGATTGGAAGGTCAAATTGTTTGGCAAATTCCCAGTCACGTTGGTCGTGGGCTGGCACAGCCATAACGGCACCTGTTCCATAGCTCGCAAGAACATAGTCGGCGATCCAGATTGGAATTTCCTTACCATTGACAGGGTTGATAGCATAAGCACCAGTCCAAACCCCTGTTTTTTCCTTGGCAAGGTCGGTACGAGCCAAGTCAGACTTGAGACTAGCTTGGTGTTTGTAGTCTGCAACTGCATCAGCTTGCTCTGGACTTGTGATGGCGTCAACCAAGTCATGCTCAGGAGCCAAGACTGTGAAGGTCGCACCGAAAAGCGTATCAGGACGAGTTGTAAAGACGGTGAATTCCTTGTCAGTCTCTTTCACTTTGAAAGTTACATTGGCACCAGTGGATTTGCCAATCCAGTTGCGTTGCATATCCTTGATAGACTCTGGCCAATCCAACTCATCCAAGTCGTTAAGCAAGCGCTCTGCATAGGCCGTAATTTTGAGCATCCATTGGCGCATCGGTTTGCGGACAACAGGATAGCCTCCACGCTCAGAAGTTCCGTCAGGAAGGACTTCTTCGTTAGCGATAGCTGTTCCCAACTCTTCAACCCAGTTTACTGGCACTTCCGCTTCATAGGCCAAGCCCTTTTCGTAAAGCTTGGTAAAGATCCACTGAGTCCACTTATAGTAGTTTGGATCTGTTGTGTTGACTTCACGATCCCAGTCATAAGAGAATCCAAGCGCATTGATTTGGCGTTTAAAGTTGGCAATGTTTTCCGCTGTAAAGTCAGCTGGGTCATTCCCTGTATCCATGGCGTATTGCTCTGCAGGCAAACCAAAAGCATCCCACCCCATTGGGTGAAGGACATTGTAACCTTGAGCACGTTTGTAACGGCTAAGGATATCGGTTGCTGTATAACCTTCTGGGTGTCCTACGTGCAATCCAGCTCCTGAAGGATACGGGAACATGTCGAGAGCATAAAACTTCGGTTTTGATGCATCTGTTCCTGTCTTAAATGTATGATGTTCTGCCCAGTAGCCCTGCCACTTAGGTTCAATTTCTTTATGATTGTAAAAACTCATGGTCTCTCTCCAATTTTGTGATGTTACTATTATACCATTTTTGGGGGAATTTGGTCTCGTTCTATTCTACACTTTTCTATTTTACCTTGCTCTAGAATTTTTAAACTGCTATACTTATAACAGAAACCCCTTCTAAAGGAGGTAACGGATGTCTCATTCCTTTAAAAGATCTCTTCAAAAAGAAATTCTACATAGAAGCTCCATAGCAGCTTTTATATCTTCTCTTTTATTACTAATTTTTCTTTTTGGGTTTTCCTATTTTTTACAAAAACAACAACTAGCTAAAGATACTCAACAAATTGCTCAACATGTTCATGACATGAAACAAGCGAATTATGAATTGTTGGAAACTATGAATAAAAAAATGGTTCCAGAATTTATAGAAGGTAAACACACTGACAGGGAATTATTTAGTCTATTTTATGAAACAAAAGCTCAACTAAAACTCAGTTCTGATTTTGTCATTCTCGATGATACTGGCGAACTTTTATTTAGCACTAATCGCAATCATAAAGAAACTCTTTTAGCTCCCTATTATTTAAAATTATTAATTCAAAATCCTACCCAAGGATCCATTTCAGAGAAAGTTGCTCTATCTATGGATAAGCAGCATTATGCTGTCTTTATTATGCCCATAATTCAAAATCAACGAGCAATAGCTTACAGTATTTCTTTTGTTAATGAGAATGACTTCGTATCAAGTATCCCTTTAATTAATTCAAAATACGTCATCACAGATACCTTTGGTAATATATACTCTAGTAATACTAATCAATTTACACAATCAACTCTGGAAAAATTTGATGAGAAATCTCTCCATTCAAAAACACATTGGTTCGTTGAAAATCCAATTTTGATTGAAAAGCGTAAAGTTGATTCAATTTTTTCAATTTACACTTTCCAATCATTCTTTCCTATTCCTAGCTTACTTAGTCTTGCTTCCATACTAACACTTTGTATCTTTCTATTATATTTTTGGCAGGCTAGGAGAATTGCCCATAAAATCACAACCCATAATGCTGGTCCTATTGAAAGTTTAGTCTTTCAATTACATGAAATTCCTAAGAAAAAAGAAAAGAAACTTACTCTCCATACTGAGGATGAATTTGAACTGATAGCTGAGAAAATTAACGATATGCTACAGGAGTTGGACGAACTTCATCAAAAGATGTTGACCATTGAAAAGGAAAAATGGGTTTTTGAAAGAAAAATGCTAGAAGCTCAGTTTAATCCTCACTTCCTATACAATACCTTGGAAACTATTAAAATCACGAGTATGATTGATGCTAGTATTACACAAGACCTTATTCAAAATCTAACACGCATCCTGCGATACAGCGTGACTGAATTAGAAAAAGAAACGACTCTTGGGAAGGACTTAGAAATTATCGAAGCATATCTAAAGATTCATCAGATTCGCTTTGAACAATTTTCTTATCATATTGACTATTCTCAAAAACTATATTCACAAGTCATCCCAAAACTTTTCCTATTACCGCTTGTAGAAAATGCTCTAAAATACGGAAGGCAGTATCGTATAGATCTTTCCATCTCTATCAAAATCACTCAGAATCAGGAAGAGCTAACCTTTATCATTATGGATAATGCCGGTGGTTTAACTAAACAAGAACGCCTACATATCCTAGAATCCCTGAACAGTCCACATACTCAACACGGTATTGTCAATAGTTACAAACGATTGAATAACTTCTTTGAAAATGTCGAATTGGATTTAGGAGTAAATCCTAAAGGTGAAACGTTTGTTAAATTTGTCACGAAAGGAAGAACACATGTTTAAGCTAATCATTGTCGAAGACGAGCACTTAATTCGAAAATGGCTTGAGATTGCTGTAGACTACTCTACCTTAGGTATTCAAGTCGTAGGAACCGCTAGTCATGGACAAGAAGGAATGGAACTAATTCAAAAACTAAAACCACATATTGTACTGACAGATATCACCATGCCTATCATGGATGCCTTCATGATGTTTGAAGCCACACAGTCTATTTCCTATGAAAAAGTAATCCTATCTGGCTATGATGATTTCCAAAATGCAAAAAAAACTATGCAATTTGGAGCTGTAGATTTTCTATCAAAACCCATAAATATCATAGAATTAACAGAATGTCTAGAGAAAATAATTCTTCGCCTTCAAATGGATCAACATCAAAACAAGCCATTTTTACAAGATTATCAGATTTTTGTCACCTCTCTTCAAAAAATCAATCCTCAAAACCAACTGATTCAACAAATTCTCGAATTTATACACCAGCACTACTCCGAACACTTTACTATTTCTACTATTGCAGAAAATTTAGGCTATAGCGAAAGTTATCTATATAAAGTTATCAAAGAAGATTTTCCAATTACCTTGAATGAATATATCCTACAGTATAGATTAAAACAAGCAGTTGAAAAAATAATCCAACATCCTGACTATCCACTTAGCCAAATTGCTGAACAAGTGGGGTTCTCAGACTATAAATATTTTGGGAAAGTTTTTAAGAAATACTTTCATATTTCCCCAAAAGAATTAAAAACCATTGGAAGAATAGTATAAAAACTATTCTTCTTTTTTGTAGAGAATTTTCCACTATTAGGATAGAATTTTGAGTTTTAAAAACGCTTACATTCTTTTACAATAGATATAACAAAAACTTTGGAGGTATCCATCATGAAAAAGAAATGGATGTATTTTGCTGCTTGTGGACTTGCTATTCTAGGACTGACTGCCTGCTCTTCTGACGACACTTCAGGAGATAAGGCAACCGAAAACGGTGGAAGTGACACTCTGGTAGTCTATTCGCCAAACTCAGAAGGCTTAATTGGTGCGACAATTCCTGCTTTTGAAGAAAAATATGGTATTAAAGTTGAACTCATTCAAGCAGGAACTGGTGAGCTCTTTAAAAAGCTAGAGTCTGAAAAAGAAGCACCTGTAGCAGATGTCATATTTGGTGGTTCCTATACTCAATATGCCACTCACGGAGAACTCTTTGAAAATTACGTTTCTCCAGAAAACGAAAATGTAATCAAAGAATATCAAAATACAACCGGTTACTCAACTCCTTACACATTAGACGGTAGTGTATTAATTGTAAATCCTGATTTGACTAAGGGTATGAATATCGAAGGATATAGCGATCTTATCAAACCAGAGCTCAAAGGAAAAATTGCAACAGCTGACCCTGCTAACTCTTCTAGTGCTTTTGCTCAACTAACAAACATGTTACAAGCTGAGGGGGGATATGCAGATGACAAGGCTTGGACTTATGTAAAAGATCTCTTCA
The DNA here is from genome assembly GCF_001815805.1 of Streptococcus sp. HMSC072D05. Lineage (GTDB taxonomy): Bacteria > Bacillota > Bacilli > Lactobacillales > Streptococcaceae > Streptococcus. The sequence goes on along the minus strand of NZ_KV821982.1, from coordinate 153,142 downwards.
CATTAATTAATGGTAAAATCGGTTCAAGTTCATCTGGTGTTTATAAAGCAGTGGCAGATGGAGAAATGGCTGTTGGTCTTTCATATGAAGATCCTGCAGTTAAACTTTTAAACGACGGTGCTAACATTAAAGTTGTTTATCCAAAAGAAGGAACTGTTTTCTTACCAGCGAGTGCTGCTATTATAAAAAACGCAAAAAACAAAGAAAATGCTAAGAAATTTATCGATTTCATCATTTCTCAAGACGTACAAGATACTCTAGGTACTACAACTACTAACCGTCCTGTTCGTAAAAATGCTAAAACTAGCGAAAATATGAAACCAATCGAACAAATCAAAGTACTAACTGAAGACTATGACTATGTCATCAAAAACAAATCAGAAATTGTTAAGAAATACAACGAAATCTTTACAGATATCCAATCTAAACAGTAATAGGGGTTGACTATGAGCGAGATTAAAATTATTAATGCTAAGAAAATTTACAATGATGTGCCCGTTATCGAAAATTTAAATGTTACAATTCCTAAGGGAAGCCTTTTCACTCTCCTTGGGCCTTCAGGATGCGGGAAAACAACTTTGCTTCGTATGATTGCTGGGTTCAACAGCATCGAAGGAGGAGAATTCTACTTCGATGATACCAAAATTAATAACATGGAACCTAGCAAGCGTAACATCGGAATGGTGTTCCAAAACTATGCGATTTTCCCACATTTGACAGTGCGTGATAACGTAGCGTTTGGACTCAAGCAGAAAAAAGTTCCAAAAGAGGAGCTCATAAAACAAACTAACAAATACCTTGAGTTGATGCAGATTGCTCAGTACGCTGATCGTAGACCAGATAAACTTAGTGGTGGTCAACAACAACGGGTTGCCTTAGCACGCGCTTTAGCTGTTAATCCTAGCGTTCTCCTTATGGATGAACCTCTAAGTAACCTAGATGCCAAACTTCGCTTAGATATGCGTCAAGCTATCCGAGAAATCCAACACGAAGTTGGTATTACAACTGTCTACGTAACTCATGACCAAGAAGAAGCCATGGCCATTTCTGACCAAATTGCTGTTATGAAAGACGGTGTTATTCAACAAATTGGTCGTCCCAAAGAGCTTTACCATAAACCAGCAAATGAATTTGTTGCAACATTTATTGGTAGAACAAATATAATCCCTGCTCGTCTAGAAAAACAAGCTGACGGAGCTTACATAGTCTTTGAAGACGGCTATTCTCTTCGTATGCCAACTCTTGATCAAGTTGACGAGCAAAACATCCGTGTTAGCATTCGTCCTGAAGAATTTATCCGTGATGAAAATGGTCCAATCAATGGAACAATCACTGACAGTGTTTACCTTGGGCTTAACACTGAATACTTCATTGAAACTGGATTTGCTCCAAAACTTCAAGTAAGTGAAGAATCAACATTCGAAGAAGATTTAGAAAAAGGAGATTGTGTTCGTTTGAGAATCAATACTCAAAAACTCAATGTCTTCTCTGAAGACGGTTCGCGAAATCTCATAAAAGGAGTCAGCCATGGAGCGTAAAAAACTAAACATATGGACTGGATCTTCCTTCTTCATTTTCCTTACCTACTTGGTTTTCTTGGTCTACCCAATTGTGACTGTACTAAAGCAAGCACTGGTAAATGAAGGTAGCTTCTCTTTAGAAAATTTTGTTACATTCTTTAGCAAATCTTATTATTCTGAGACACTCATTAATAGTTTTAAAGTTTCTGTAACTGCAACAATTACTTCTGTCGTTGTTGGTACCTTGCTAGCTTATCTATTTTCAATGTATGACTTCAAGGGGAAGAAATTTTTGCAAATCTTGATTATCATCGCATCCATGTCAGCTCCCTTTGTAGGTGCCTATTCTTGGATTCTACTTCTTGGTAGAAACGGAGTTATTACAAAATTTCTAACCAACACACTCCATTTGCCCGCTTTTGATATCTATGGCTTTAAAGGTATTGTACTTGTCTTTACACTCCAACTTTTCCCACTCGTTTTCCTTTACGTAGCTGGAACCATGAAGAGTATTGACAACTCCCTCTTGGAAGCTGCTGAAAGCATGGGATCTTTCGGCTTTAAACGAATTGTAACAGTCGTTTTACCTCTTCTAGTCCCAACTTTACTAGCAGCAGCGCTCCTAGTGTTTATGAGAGCTTTCTCAGACTTCGGTACTCCGATGCTGATTGGTGAGGGATATCGTACTTTCCCAGTATTAATCTATACTCAGTTTATCAGTGAAGTTGGAGGCAACTCGGCTTTCGCATCTGCCTTAGCAATCATGGCCATTACAATCGCCCTTGCTATCTTCCTCATCCAAAAGTATATTTCAAATCGTTTCAGCTTCAGTATGAACTCGCTTCATCCAATCGAACCTAAGAAAACGACAAAAGGAAAGATGGCTGCTATTTATGTAACTGTTTATGGTATTATTATATTCTCTGTCTTACCTCAAGTTTACTTGATTTATACATCATTCCTTAAAACATCAGGTATGGTATTTGTTAATGGATACTCATTAAATAGCTATAAAACAGCCTTCAACCGTATGGGGTCTGCTATTTTCAATACCATTCGCATCCCTCTACTTGCCTTGATTCTCGTTGTTTTATTTGCAACCTTCATCTCATACCTTGCTGTTCGTAAACGCAACCTATTTACGAATCTAATCGATAGTCTTAGTATGGTACCTTATATCGTACCAGGAACTGTTCTCGGTATTGCATTTATCTCTTCATTCAATACAGGAATCTTCGGAAGTGGCTTCCTTATGATTACAGGAACAGCCTTTATCCTGATCATGTCCTTATCTGTTAGAAGACTCCCATATACTATTCGATCTTCAGTAGCTAGCTTGCAACAAATTTCTCCGAGCATTGAAGAAGCTGCAGAAAGTTTAGGAAGTAGTCGTCTTAATACCTTTACTAAAATCACCACCCCAATGATGCTTTCAGGTATCATCTCAGGGGCAATCCTATCATGGGTAACGATGATTTCAGAACTTTCTACTTCAATTCTCTTATACAATGTTAAGACTAGAACAATGACTGTAGCTATCTACACTGAAGTACTTCGTGGAAATTATGGCGTGGCGGCTGCTTTGTCAACTATCCTCACTGTCTTGACAGTTACTTCATTATTACTATTTATGAAAATTTCTAAAAACAATAGCATTACCCTCTAGTTTTCCCCTATCAAAAACAGCCAAAAGGATATCCCTCGGCTGTTTTTTTCTTATGTTTATATGGTTACCAAATCTCTAGTTTATGGCAAGCAGTTCTATTTTGACTAAATAGAGGGCTCTTCCATCTTCTTACGTCCGAGCTCTCGATAGCTACGGTCACCAACAACTTCTACGCTAAACTGACCGTCCTCATATTCAAGAATCGTCACGCTACCATTATCCAGACCATGCGGATGCATGCCATTGATCAGATAAACAATGGTACCAATCGTCATTCCATGGCTCACAACGAGGGCATTACCCCCACCTTGTTCTTCCATTTCTTTAGCAATCGCTTCAAAGCCTTCCTTGATTCGACCACTGAGTTTTTCCCAACCTTCAGCCCAGCCTGCAGTATCAACCTCTACCAAACCTTCTGCTAGTTCTGCATAGGACAACTGATGAACATGGTCTACATTGAAAATTCTCGGAATCAATCCCATAAAGAGGTCCCCATCATAGGCCCCATCAAAACTACCAAAGCACCACTCTCTGATGCGCTTGTCCATGCGGTAAGGGATTTTCCCCTGTAGTCCAAGTTCTTCTAGGATAATTCCCATGGTTTGAATAGTGCGACCTGAATCACTGGAATAAGCGCGGTCAAACTGCAAGCCAGACTCTCTCAAGCCAATTCCCAGTTCATGGATTCCCAACTCACCTTCTGCAGTCAGAGGTGTATCACTCCATCCTTGAGCACGTCCAATGGTGTTAAACATCGTTTTCCCATGACGGACCAAATACAATCTTACTTTAGACATTTTCTATCCTCCATTTTCTTCTATTATATCATGGATCAAAGAAATATTCGGCTTTCAAAAGCAAAGCCAACATTTGTAAATTATCCAAAAGAAAAGCTACCCTCATGGTAGCTTCCCTAGGAGATTATTATGAAAAAGTTTAGGATTTCTATTAAATAAAGTTAGGAGGTCTTTATTTAA